>JAKAHE010000196.1 GCA_021815285.1 Nitrospirota bacterium | reverse complement strand
GCGAACGAGGAATGCAGCCAGCCGGTATGCAGCGCGAAGCCGGTCATGGCCATGACGACCGTCAATATCCCTATGAACATGTAAACCGGCCCCTGCAAGGGGTTATAGCGCTTGTAATGCGGGTGGTAGTCCGAAATGAACAGGTAATATTTCAGCATCTGCGGCAGACCCTTAAGGTTCCGGGGCAGAGGCAGAAGCTCTTTCCAGTCGGCCTCGGCGGGGTCCTTCGAGAAGAACATCAGGTAGCTCCTGAACACGAAGCCGAATATTAGCAGGTAGGCGGCGATCATGTGAAAGAACCTGTTCCAGGCCATCGTCTCCGCCCAGCCGGGCAGGAAGGGTTTTTGGATATAGAGACCGGTAAAAATCAGTACGGCTATGGCCACGGCTCTTATCCAGTGCAGTATCCTGACGGGCGCCGTCCAGTGATAGATTTTCTTTTTGTTCATTGATGGCCGCCTTTCTCAGGACACCCTGAATTTGTATATCTCGTTCGTGCCGGGGTCGATTACGTGCACCGTGCATGCAAGGCATGGGTCGAATGAATGCACCACCCTGAGCACCTCGAGGGGCTTTTTCGGGTCGTATACCGGCGTGCCTATCAAAGCCTCTTCTATCGGGCCGCGCACACCCTTGTCGTCCCTCGGGCAGACGTTCCAGGTGGTGGGCACGACGAGCTGGTAGTTCTTGAGGACGGAGCCTTCTATCGTATTCCAGTGCGCGAGCGCGCCACGCGGCGCCTCCCATAGCCCGACGCCGCTCCCGCTCTTTGGCAGTTCGTATTGTTTGAAAATGGCGGTGTTGCCTGCGCCGAAGTTCGCGGCAAGCTGCATTGTCCAGGCTACCATCCGGTCGGCGACGAGTTTTGCCTCGAGCGCCCGTGCGGCAATTCTGCCGAGGACGGACATAAGGACTTCCGGTTTTCCCGCTGAGCCGAGCCTGGCGAGCGTCCCGTCTATCAAATCCTTCGCTGTCGGCTGGCCGCTCACGTACGCCACCAGCATCCTTGCCAGCGCGCCGACTTCCATGGGCTTGCCGTTCAGGCGCGGAGACTTGGCCCAGCTGTATTTCCTGGACGTATCATATCCGGAAAAATCCGGGTCCGTCTCGCCTTTGGCAGGGTTAAGGCCGCTGCCGGACTTATACCAGCTGTGGGATACGTCCTCGGTGACCATTTCCGGGCCCACTTTCTGCGGTCTCAATCCCTGGTCGGCATAAACCGCGCCCCTCGGCAGCAGCCTTTTGTAAGGATCTTTTGTCGCCGGGTCTTCAAATACGCCCCAGGCGAGATAATTTCCGTGTCCCTTGCCTATGCCGGCCCAATCTATGTAAAAAGGCGCGATGGCCAGCACGTCCGGTATGTAGACGGTGTCGATGAACGTTTGAAGGGTCTTTATCTTATACAGGAAGTGGGAGATGAGGTCGAGGTTAACGATGCAGTTCACCCCGCCCGGAGGCGAGGTCATGGTCATGGGCATCTTGCCGCCGAAAATGGCTGAGGCGCTTGCCGCAAGCGCCTGCATGTTGAGGGCGTCGAGGTAGTGAGATACCGCCAGGAGATTTATTTCCGGCGGGAGCTTGTATGCAGGATGCCCCCAGTATGCGTTTGCGAATGGCCCAAGCTGGCCGGACTCTACAAATGTCTTCAGCTTCGCCTGCACCGCCTGGAGCTTCGGGTCTGATGTCTTTGCCGACAGGGCCGATACCACGTCCACATAATCGAGCGCAGTCAGGTGATAAAACCATAGTATATGGGAGTGAAGGAACTGGCAGCCCTCTATGAGGTTCCTCATGAGTATTGCGTTCTCGGGAGGGGTTACTTTGAACGAGTCTTCGAGGCTGAACGATGATGTATGGCCGTGCGAGGTGGGGCAAACCCCGCATACCCGCTGGGTGTACTGCCAGGCGTCCCTCGGGTCGCGGCCCTGGAGTATGATTTCAAAACCCCTGAAAAGCGTGCCGCTGGTCCAGGCGTCCTTTACCCTGCCGCCGTCTATCTCGACCTCAAGTTTCAGATGCCCCTCAATTCTTGTTATCGGGTCAATGACGTATCTGGCCATTAATTATTTTCCCCCTTCCTTCCGGATTTGCTTTTCACCGCCGTTACCGTCGCGTGAACCGCTATACCCGCAACAGTGACTGCGCCGAGCGCCTTGCCGACGTTGTCGGCGGTGGTCGTAGTGCCGTCGAAGCGGATGTCCTTTAACTGGGCGTAGAACGGGTAAAAATTATCCGGCCATTTCATGTCGAGACACCCTATGCACGGAGCGCCTGCCTGTATGCACCAGCTTACGTTGTTGTTATACCTGATGGCCGGGCATGGGGCGTAGGTAAGCGGACCCTTGCAGCCCATCTTGTAGAGGCAGTAGCCTTTTTCCATTTCAGGAGTGCCGAACGCCTCGACGAATCTGCCGGCCTCGAAATAAGCCCGGCGCTCGCACTGCTCGTGGACGGTCTTGGAGTAGAACATCCTGGGCCTGCCCTGGTCGTCCAGATCCGGAAGCTTTTTAAACAGCAGGTAATTCAGCACCACGCCTACAAGGAGTTTCGGGTCGGCAGGACAGCCGGGCAGGTTTACGTTTTTGATGCCCATAGGGGAAAGGACTTCGGAAACGCTCATAAGGCCGGAGGGATTGGGCCTTGCGCCCTGTATGCCGCCGTTCGTTGCGCAGGAGCCGAGCGCCACAACAGCAGCAGCTTTGGGCGCGGCCTCCTTCACGATATCGAGCATGTCCCTGCCGCCGATCATGCCGAATCCGTGTTTTGACGGCATCCCGCCCTCGATTACAAGGATAAACCCTCCGGCGCCGACCGCGTTTTTAAGGTTCTCCTCCGCCTGGTCGCCTGCCGCCGCCATTATGGTGTCGTCGTAATCCACGCTCAGCACGTCGAGGATTAACTCCGCCGGCCCGGGGTTTCTGGCTTTGATGAACATCTCTGTGCAGCCGGAGTCGCATGAAAGGGTAAGCCAGACGACTGAAGGGCGTTTAGCCGCCGAGGTTACCGCCTCGGCTATTTTGGGAACATACAGTTCGGATAACCCCATCATTGCCGCCGTGGCGCCGCAGAACTTAAGAAAGTCCCGCCGTTTCATCTGTTTTAGAGCACTAAAGGAATTGCTCCGCATTTTTCCTTTCCTTTCGAGCGGGTTAAATGATAAAACACAATAAATATACCTTATGCAAATATATCACAACTTTAAGTTTATGCATGAGTTACAGGCCTCACGTTTACCGTGTCTTGCGGAAAAGAATAACATTGCTTTTCCTTTTGCGTATTTTTGTTATCATACATACTATTATCTCTTCTGTCGGCATTGGAATTTACCTTGACACTATACCTGTAATCATGGGATATTATATGTTTACAAAAAAACAAGTATGTATCTGTTGCTGAGTTCTTGTCGTTAAAGGCTGTTTTTGTAATTAAAGGAGATCATGGCCAGATGAAATTCGAGATTGAAGAGCTTGCAAAGACCAGGAAACGCCTCAAGGTAGAAATATCCGCCGAGGACATAAACGCCGCTCTGAACAAGGCATATGCGGATCTGAACAGGTCAGTGAAAATAGAGGGCTTTCGCCCCGGACACGCCCCCAGGGGAATCCTCGAAAAAAAGTATGGCAAGAGCGTCGAGGCGGACGTCCTGGAAAGGATAATCCAGGTCAATTACTTCCAGGCCGTCAGGGATTCCGGCATCATCCCCGTGGACGAGCCGAAGTTCGCCGAAAGCGATTTCAGTATCAAAAAAGGAGAGCCGCTTTCTTTTACCGCCGAAGTGGAGGTTCGCCCGGAGATTTCTTTGAACTACA
>JAKAHE010000195.1 GCA_021815285.1 Nitrospirota bacterium | reverse complement strand
AAGCAGTTACATGGACACCGGTACGCGAGGATGAGGGGACTTAAGAAAGCCCTTGAGCAGGCCCTGTTGTGCGCCGCAGTCCAGAACATGAAGAAGATCGCGTTGATACTCACGGGGCAGACTAAAAAGGGACCTCTAAACCCCGAAAACCCGTTCTGGAACCCATTTATTGCCGCTGTGCGCTGGCTGGCCGTCCTCGTCGGCAATAGCCTCCGCTTTCATCCAAACACTGCCTGTCAGACCATCTCATTTTAAAAAATAAAACCCCGCCAGAAAAGACGGGGTTTGTCAGCAGTCTGGCGGGCAGCTTTCTGCCCGCTTAATATCCAAGTCCTGAAACTTATGCCGCGCGCGGGAACTCGCGCCTTTCCTCTTCCGCCTTGGTAACCGAAGGCGCCATCTTCAGCCCGATTACCCCGCCTATTGCGCTGGACGCGGCGTCAAGCAGCATTATAATGAACGTCCATATAGATGCCGTCGATACCGTTCCCGGGGCCACGGCCCCCGTTATCCCTTTAAGCGTTGCAGCGGATGCGAAGGAAAGGACGAAGAACGAGAATATCATCGTCATGCCCCAGACAACCAGACCCTCGACAGTACCGAGAAAGGCCCTGTTGCCATAGGGATAACTCAAACGTCCCGCGACCCAGCTGCCGACGAACAGAGTAATTATGGAGCTGATGCCCAGCCACAGCCCTGCGGCTGTCCCGAACTCAACCGTCCCGGCGGGGACACCCGCCTTTCCGGCAAGGCCGACGCCGACGCCCATGCCAAGGGCAACCAACAGCAGCTCAAAGACAACCGCTATTATTGCGCCGGCAAACAACCCGCTCCAGGAAAGCTTGTATTCCTCTTCGCGTATGTACGTTCTTTCTGCCATTTCACAACTCCTTTAGAAAGAAACCTATTATTAGCAGTTTTTCCTAATATTATTTTATACGCACCGGAGTAAACATGTCAAATTCATGAGAAATAGGGGGATAACGCTTAATCGTCGGTTGAGGGCTTACTGTAACGAGAATTGCATTAGCTTTGCCCCACCAACCGGAGGACTGAAAGGGCCTCTTTCCTGTCTTTCGGGTCGATTGCATAGTTGAGGGCCTGGCTGGCCTCCGTGCGGGCGTCGGGGCCGCGTCCGAGCAGATAAAAGGTTTTCGCCAGTAGCAGGCGGCTGTGGACGTCCTCCGGGTCGCCCTGGACCGCCCTCTCCAGGACATCGGCAGCATCCGAGTATTTTTTCCCGTAAAAATATATCTCTCCCAGGTTTCTGAGCGCGCGGGACCCGGATACGCTGTCCTCGGCCGCCGCTTTGAACATCTGAACGGCCCTGTCCGTCATCCCCATGTCGTAATAACAGATGCCCAGGTTGTTGTATATGAAAAAACGCTTCGGATAAGAGGGGTCGAGCCTGAGCTAATCCTCCCTCTCGGCCGCCGCCTCAGGATACATCTTCTTCTCCTCCATCATGGCCTGCCCCAGGCTGTAATGGGCCCTGATGGAATTCGGCGACTTGGAGACGGTATCGCTCCATAGCGAATAATCGGTCTTCCAGGCAACGTTCCTGTTAAAAGTCAGAAGGCCCATCAGCAGGACGGCCGACACGGGCAGGGCCTTCCTGAAAGTCCCTTGCCGGACAAGGCCGTCCGCAAGAAGCGCCGCCGCTGTCAGGAGCCCCGCCGAAGCCATGTAGACCCTGTACTCTTCCGCGATGTCCGTTATCGGGACGAGCGTCGATTCGGGCGCAAGGCAGGCCAGGAACCAGAACCCAAAGAAGGTTACCAGGGGGTTGGACTTTCTGGAACGATAAAGAAGATAAACAGCCATGCCCAGAAGCACGACTGCGGCTCCCACTCCAAAATCAAAGCTTCCGGTCTCCGGAAGGTAATAGTCGAAATTCTGGTTGAACGGCAGGAACAGGAGCCTGGCATACATGATAAGCACTTTGGATTCAGACATCAGGTAGTCCGCCGTGGAGTAATTCTCCACAGGCGTCACCGCCCCCTGCATCACAATTTTGAGCACGAGAAAGACGGCAAGCACGGCGATGAAGGGCAGATAAGGGGTTATCGGGGCAAACCGCCTGCCCTGCTTCGGCCTGTCGAGCAGCAGCCAGTACAGCGCAAGCACGCCGAGCATCCCGGCGGCCATCTCCTTGGAAAGAAGCGCAAAAAAGAAGGATACCGCTGCCAGCGCAAGGTTATAACGCCGCCGTCCATCGTCCGCGCCCGCGCGCAGGAAGCAAAGCAGCGACAGGAAACAGAAAAAAGTCGCGAGAAGGACCGCCCTGCCGGATACGTAAGTTACGGCATTGGTCTGGACAGGATGGACGGCGAATAAGACCGCTATGAGCAGGCTCAGGTAGAAAGCGCCGCTCCGCCGCTTCAATAAGAAAGAATTGAGCATGAAGAACAGGAGCAGCGAGTTCAGAAAGTGCACCAGGAGGTTTATCAGGTGGTAGCCCCACGGTTTGAGGCCGGAGATGCCGTAACTTACGGCGAAACTGAGAGTGGTAACCGGACGGTAGCCGTTGCCCTCCCTGAAACCGGCGGCATCGCGGGTGCCGGTAAAAAACCTCGTGAGGTTTTCGAGGCTACTGATATGCCCGTTTTCCACGATCTGGCCGTAATCGTCCATGTGGAAAGCGGAATTTATAGAGTTCGAATAGACGGCGAGGACGGCCAGGAAGATAAGGAGCGCGGCGAAGGCGGCTCCTTTAGAGAAGGGAACATTCTTGAATAATTTACGATCGCGCCATTCTTGTTTGGACTTCGCTTCCGACTTCTCTTTTGGGGGTTTCTCTATTTTGGACTTCATTTCGATATTCCAAATCTGGTGCCGGCGGCCGGAATCGAACCGGCATTCAGTCTGTTGAATTATCTTGAACAAATCTTTTAAGGTCGAAGTACATCAGGCGTGTGTCGTCTTTAAGGTCTTTCTCTGTTAGAAAATTAAAGCCGTTTTTCTGATAAAAGCCAATTGTGCCGGGATTATTATATGCGTCCACGGTTACGAACCTGCAACCGGTCTTGTTCGCCGTAGTGAAAGAGGCCTTTACTGCATCTAAAATCTCCGTACCCATTCCCTTACGTTGGTACTTGATATTGACTCCCATTCTTCCGATTTTAACGGCGGGAAAACTTTTGTAAGTTCTTTTGGGATGAGGGATGCCTTTGGCAATGGCTCGCAATGTGCCTTTGCATGTTTTTTCCTGGCTTATCTTGTCATTCAAGAGGCTGATGAACGCTATCGTTTCCCTTCTACTTTCGAAGAGGTAGGTAACGGTAAGAAGTTCGTTTGAATGGTTCAGGGAATCTTTATGGAAGAAATCGTTTAAATCTGAATCGCCGCAATCGAAGGGCCTTAATTTGGAATCCTGGTCAAGCCGCCTTGCATTGGTTATTTCGATGGGCATCAGAGGATATTGAACTTTTTAAGCTTCTCGTAGGCCGCCATTGCCTTCTCATACTCCGCCTTCGTTACCTTCTTTTTTTCGTTCGCCTTTACTTCTTCCGAAAAACGCTGTGCGTCTTTACCGCGAAGCACCGGCGTCTCCTTTATCGGCTTGGCCATATCGCTCTCCTTAGTTTGCGACCTCAATTAACAACATTTTAATTTTATTATAACATGCTTGTCAAGCCCTTTACCTCTCGGACGGAAGGACCGGCCCGAAAGACTGAAGATATGAAAAGAAGTGTTGGTGCCGGCGGCCGGAATCGAACCGGCATGGGGTTGCCCCCGGCGGATTTTGAGTCCGCTGCGTCTACCTGTTCCACCACGCCGGCATCTGGCGCTATAGGGCGGGAAACAAGGGAAAGCCTTAGAAA
>JAKAHE010000016.1 GCA_021815285.1 Nitrospirota bacterium | reverse complement strand
CCGGTGCCGCTGGTGCTGGTTCCGGAGGCCATGCCGCTGTCGCTGCGCGCCTGGCGCACCGGGTGGGCATCGAGACGGCCGGCGCGCGCTTCGCGGTAGGCGCGTTCGGCTTCCTTCAGGCACAGCGAGCGGCTCTGCGTGGCCTCGCCGCTGCGGCAGTACGCCTTGTCGTGCTCGTAGGCCTGCTTCGGCGACATCGAGCCGGCATCGGCCGGCACGCTGAGGTCCTCGGGCGAGGTGGCCGCCCGCGCGGTGGACAGGGTGAAGGCCGCGCTTGAAGGAGTAAACCCGGAATCCGTCACGAAAGACATTAAGGCGTTTCTCAAGGGCACAGTTACGACCCAGGTTCAAAAAGGCGTTAAAATGGTGGGCGTAAGGGTCTGGATTCCGAAAAACTTCAGGGCGACGGAGAGGGATCTGGCGCGGCTTCAGTTACGCGCTCCGGATGGTCACCTCTTCCCCCTGGGCAGGATAGCTACGGTCAGCGCAATCAGCGGCCAGCCGCAGATAATGCGAGACAACTTGAAGAGGATGGTGGCCGTAACCGGGCGCATAAGCGGCAGGGATATGGGGTCTGTAATCCGGGACGTCAAGGCGGCCCTGGGGCGGCCAGGGCTTCTTCCGAAGGGGGTTTACTACACTCTTGGCGGGCTGTACAGGCAGCAGCAGATTGCCTTTGCCGGCCTTATGGCAGTATTTGTGGCCGCCGTCGCGCTCGTCTTCCTTCTGCTTCTTTTCCTGTATGAGAGGTTCCGGGTGGCATTGGCGATACTTGCCACAACCCTTCTCGCCCTGACGGCGGTATTCATAGGTCTTTTCCTCACCGGGACGGAGCTTAATATATCGTCCATGATGGGCATGACGATGATTGTCGGCATTGCGACTGAAGTCGCAATATTCTACGTCTCTGAATATTACGAGTTGCCGGTGGATATGGATGAGAAAGAGGCGCTGATACTTGCCGGGAAAAACCGTATGCGTCCTATAGCCATGACGACCTTTGCCGCCGTGCTGGCTCTTTTGCCTCTGGCCCTTGGCATAGGCCAGGGCGCGGCCATGCAGAAGCCGCTTGCGATTGCCATAATCTCTGGCCTGGTTATTCAATTGCCGCTCGTTCTCGTGTTCATGCCGGTGCTTTTCCATGTCCTGCATGTAAAAAGAAGCAAAGATCAGGCGGACGTTTAGTCAAACTTGTATTACCCGTTCTGATATTTACTCATCATCTGTATATTTACTTATTTTTTTGAGCTATACCTATAATGGAGATAAATTACATTGACTTAATAACCATGTAGCTGTATACTGTAAACACGCAGTCAATTTAAGCCAAGTTATTCCTCACACGCAGTTACCGTCAATCGCTTGTGAAACACGGAGTTCTAAGGAGTTATAAATCGACATGCGTGCCTTTATCTCCTCTGTTTTAATATTCTGCCTGTTCTGCCTTTCCATTCCCGCAAACGCATCAATGCTCGACACGTCAAGCCAGTATCCGTCCGCCGCCGCTTTAAACCCCCTTCTTTTGCCGCAGCCGCAGCAAAAAGCACAGCCCCGGCAGGAAATTTCCGCGCCCGCCCGGTTGCCGGAAAGGCGCCCTTCCACGTTCGAGCAGTACGTCTCCGCCTCGGTGGATATAACCGATACCCAGCTCGGTATAATCAACCGCCTGCACAGAATATCCTTCCGGTACAGCAGGGAAGGCCTGCCGATCGAACAGATAGCCGTGCCGGTAAGGATACTGAAAAATTCCAGTGTAGTAGACGCGGGCTATCTTGTCGGCACGCCGGAGGCCCTGGCTTCGACGTTCCAGTTCTTAAGAATAAGAAATCCATTCTATGCGTCAACGAACATCAAGGAGTTCGGCTACGATATATTCAACCAGGCGCCTTCGAGCTTTGCGCCGGTGGAGGATGTCCCGGTCGGGCCGGACTACCTGCTTGGGCCGGGCGACGAGCTGGAAATCAGGGTCTGGGGCAAGATAAACAACGAGTTCAATGTCATAATCGACCGGGACGGGAGCGTAAACATCCCGCTTATAGGTGTAAGACATATCTCGGGCCTTACATTCGGGGAGGCGAAGGATTTTCTTACCGGGGAGTTCTCGCGCTACTATATCCCCTCTCAGGTAAAGATAGACATAAGCATGGGAAAACTGAGGACTATCCGGGTATTCGTCCTGGGAGACGTGCGCCAGCCTGGAAGCTATACGATATCGTCCCTTTCGACGCTGATAAATGCTCTTTTCGCTGCCGGTGGGCCGACAAAGGAAGGCACCTTGCGCGATATTCGGCTCAACAGGGGCGGAAAGACCGTTACCCGCTTCGACATGTACGACTTCCTGCTGAACGGGGACATGTCAAAGGACGTCCGACTGATGCCCCAGGACGTTATATTTGTTCCGCCGGTGGGGCCAATGGCCGGAATCGCAGGCAGTGTTAAAACGCCCGCGATATACGAAATGAAGGGCAGGACGAAGGCGACGGATCTCATAAGCGAGGCCGGCGGACTGAGCAGCATCGCTTATGACTACAGGCTGCAGCTTCTTCGGATAGGCGGCCACAAGTACAAGACCCGCATCGAGATGAACCTCTCCGATATTCAAAAAGACCCGGAGAAGGATTTTACGCTGAAAGACGGAGACCTCCTGACCGTGTTTCCTGTCCCGCAGGCAGTGGAAAATACCGTGCGGGTATCGGGCGCGGTGAAGTCTCCGGGGATGTTCGGTCTTAAGCCCGGCATGAGAATCAGCGACCTTATAACCTATGCGGGCGGGCTTCTGCGGTATTCGGACAGGGAAAACGCCGAGCTCACGAGGGTTGATATCACGCCTGGCGGGCCGAAGATAAAGCGGATTACCATAAACCTGCAAAAAGCCGAGGAAGGCGACCAGAAAAATAATATAGAGCTCAAAAGCGACGACTACCTGCTTGTGAGGGACATACCCCAGTGGGAGCGGCCCCGCATCGTTGCCATAAGGGGAGAGGTTCTTTACCCGGGCGATTACATCGTCAAAAAAGGCGAAAAACTCTCGTCGTTGATAAAACGGGCCGGCGGATTTACCGGCAGGGCATATCTGAAAGGGGCGGAATTTACCAGGGTGTCCGTCCAGGAGAGCCAGCAGAAGGCGCTGAACGATATGATTAACCGGCTGGAGCAGGAGCTTATGACAGGCGCCGCCCGGCAGATTCAATCATCCGTCTCTAAACAATCAGCGATGGCCGATAAAGCCGCCGAGCAGCAACGCGAGGCACTCATACAAAGGCTCAAGGAACTCCACGCCAAAGGGAGGATAACCCTGAAACTCGCCCCGCTCAAGGAGTTCAAGGGAAGCCCTTACGACATCGCCCTCGAAAGCGGAGACAGCCTGACAATACCGGACAGGCCGGGCCAGGTGCAGGTAATAGGTTCGGTCTATAACCAGAACGCCTTCGTCTATCTCCCGGATGCGTCCGTAAGGACTTATGTCAAGGATGCAGGCGGCGCCACAAAGGACGCCGATGAAGGCTCGATGTATATACTTAAGGCGGACGGAACCGCCGTCAGCAGGAGTAATAGCGGCGGCGGAATCTTCAACATGCATTACGACAGGGAGAGCCACAGATGGACTGACGGAGGCTTCATGTCGAAGAGGCTCGACCCGGGCGACATTGTCGTGGTGCCCGTCGAGACGCAGAAAACCCCGTGGCTGAGGAACGTTAAGGATATAACCCAGATACTTTTCCAGGCCGCGCTGTCAACCGGCGTCGTCCTGGCGCTGCACTGAGCGGGTTTAACCATGCCTGAAAAAGAGATAAGCCTGGCGGATTACTGGCAGACGCTGGTCAGGCGCCGCAGGCTGATTGTATATATCGTCGGGGCGGCATTTGTAATTTCCTGCATCGTAAGCCTTGTTCTTCCAAAGGAATACAAGGCTACGGCCAGCGTACTTAAGCCGCAGACCAACGATAATCTTCTGGCGGCCAAGGTCGCGGGCGTAGCAGGTATTTCCCCTGCGGGTCTCTTATCGGGCATGGCCGATTTTTCAGGCGATGTCTGGATTGGAATATTGAAAAGCCGGACAGTGAGCGACGACATAATCAACCGTTTCAATCTGGGCTCGGTTTACGGCTACAAAAAAATAGAAGATACGCGGAAAAAGCTCTGGAAGATGGTGAATATTTTAAATAACAAGAAGGAAGGGATAATAAAGATTTCAGTCCTTGACAGAAGCCCGGAGCGGGCTGCGGAAATGGCGAACGCTTTTGTCTATGACCTCGACAGAATCAACAGGAACATTGTAATGACCTCCGGCAGGAGGACGAGGATATTTGTGGGGCAGAGGCTGAAGGAGACAAAGAAAAATCTCGATGCGGCGGAAAAGGCGCTTGAAGAGTTCCAACAGAAATACAGGGCCGTCAACCTTGGCGACCAGTCAAAGGTGATAATCCGGTCCATAGCGGCAGTCAGGGCGAAGCTGATGGCAAAGGAGGTGGAGCTCCAGACGCTTCTCTCCTACGCCACTCCGGATAACCCTCAGGTCCAGATACTGGCCTCGGAAAAGAGGGAGCTGAAGCAGCGCTTAAGCGAGCTTGAGAACAAGAGGAGCAGCACGTACGGCGACAAGGGCTCACAGGATATTTTCGTGCCCACGGGCATGATGCCGGCGCTGGAGCTGGACTACGAGAACCTGATGCGCGACAAGGCCACACAGGAGGCGCTCTACAAGCTTCTGGTGCGCCAGTACGAGATGGCGAAGATACAGGAAGTCAAGAACAGCCCTACAGTGCAGGTGCTGGACAGGGCCGCAGCGCCGACCAAGAAGGCAAAACCGAGAAGAACCCTGATAGTCATCTCCTGCACCTTCACGGCCCTGGTGCTTGCCGCGTTCGCGGCTTTTTTCCTGGATTATCTCGAAGGAATACGGCAGAACGGTATTGCTTAAATGAGAGTTATGCCTGAAAACCTCTCAGAAGACGGCAGGAGGCTCGCGGGAAACTTCTTTTCCCTCTCCGCGATGCAGGGGATTGGCTATCTCGCGTACCTTTTAACCCTGCCCTATCTTGTGCGAGTCCTGGGCGCCGAAAGGTTCGGACTCGTGATGTTCGCCCAGTCTCTTATTCAATATTTCATCCTGCTGACGGATTACGGCTTCAGCTATTCTGCGACAAGAGAGATCTCCGTTCACAGGGGCGACAGGCGGAAGGTCGATGAAATCTTCAGTTCGGTAATGCTCATAAAAACCGCGATGATGATGCTCAGCTTCGCCGTAATGTGCGCGGTGGTCTTCGGATTCGATAAGTTCAGAGCCGACAGATGGGTATACATCCTTACTTTCGGCATGGTGTGCGGGAACGTCCTGCTGCCGGTATGGCTTTTTCAGGGGATGGAAAAAATAAAGCACCTGGCTTTTTTTAACGTCCTGGCCAGGCTTGTTTTTTCGGTCTCGGTTTTCATATTCATAAGAAAATCCGCCGACTATATCTATGTACCATTGTTTAATTCACTTGGGCTTATAATATCGGGCGCGCTGTCCATGATAATCGCCTTCGGAAGCATCGGGATAAGGTTCAGGATCCCGGCCCCCGGCCAGATAAGGTTCCAGTTCAGGGAGGGATGGCACATATTTATCTCGTCGATGGCGGCAAGCGTTTTTAACGCAAGCGACACGTTTATCCTGGGCCTTCTCGCGGGCAACGTGACCGTCGGGTATTACAGCGCAGGGCTCAAAATAAGCCGGATTCTCCAGAGACTGTTCGAGCCGTTCTTCCAGACGATTTATCCCTACATAAGCAAGAGAGCCTCGGAATCCAGGCAGGCCGCGATTCTCTTCATGAGGCGGACAATCATTATCGTAGGAACGCCGGTATTTTTGATTTCCTGCCTCATGTTCCTGCTCGCGCCGGAAATAAGCGATTTAGTCCTTGGAAGCGCATTCAAGGGGAGCATTCCCGTAATCCGGACGCTCGCGTTCCTGCCATTCGTCAGTCTTCTCGGGAATTTTTTCGGCACGCAGACAATGCTTAATTTCGGCTATCAAAAAGATCTCAGCAGGATACTCATAACCGCGGGAATTTTAAATATTATTCTTGCGGTTTCTCTTGTCGCGCCGCTTAAACAGACCGGCATGTCTTTTGCGTTATTGACTACCGAAACATTTATCGCCTGCGCAACATTTTTGTTCCTTCAGAAAAAAAATATCAGCCTCGTAAGGTTAAGGAATTTTTCGATGGAAGCGGAGCAGGAATAGACCTGAACACAGGCGCATATGACAAACGATTCCACAACAGGCTGTCCCCTTTGCGGGCAGAATGATCATGACGTCTTGGAAGTGTTGCCATTTGCGGCAATTAAAAAAATATACCGGCGACAGTTCAGAATAATCATTGACGACAATCTCGACGAAGTCGCGCTGCACGTATGCGGAAACTGCGGGCTGAAGTTCTACATCCCGGCCCTCACCGGCGACGAGCGGTTCTACGAGGGACTCCAAGGATACGACTGGTATTACATGGCGGACAAGGAGGAATATAAGACTGCCGCCGGATTTGTCCCGCCGGGAAGCGACGTCCTGGAGATTGGCGCCGGGCGCGGCCTGTTCAGAAGGCATATGAATTGCGGTTCATACACCGGCCTTGAGTTCAGCGCCCATGCCATAGAAATGGCAAAAAAGGACGGCATTTCCATATGCAATCAGAGCATCGGGGAACACGCCGACAGCAACCGCGGCAGGTATGACGTTGTTTGCGCGTTTCAGGTGCTCGAGCACGTGGCCGATGCGCGCGAGTTCATGTCCTCCGCAGCGAGGTGCCTTAAAACAGGCGGCAGGCTTATCATCTCCGTGCCGAACGAAAGCGGCTTTGTCGGGCGCGAGACGAATAACGTCCTTAACATGCCGCCGCACCACGTAACGAGATGGACGGATGCGTGCCTGGTAAAAATGGCCGGACTGTTTAATCTGAAACTTGTGGCGCTTGAATATGAAACGCTTTCCGACACGCATCTGCGTCCATACGGCATCTGCATGACACAGGACATGATAAGAAATGTTTTTAAACGTAAAAGGTCGCAAATAGATTCCCTGTTTTCCTTTTTCCCGGTGCGGCTGCTGGTCAGGATTCTGGCCATAATTCCGATGTCGGGCTTGAGGGAGACGGGAATGCGTCCATACGGTCATTCGGTGACGGCTGTTTATGAGAAATTACCCTAAGAGGATACTCTTCTACAGCGATGCCGGCGAGTTCGGCGGCCACGAAATAATGGCGCTGAAGGCGTTTGAATATCTCGCGGGCTGCGGCGGCTTAAGCCTGCACTTTATGTATTATCAGGGAAACAAGAGACTCAAGCGGCAGCTTGAACGCATAAGAGACAAGGCCGACAATGTTGAAATCTATCCGTCAAGACATGCCTCAGGGAGATTGCAGAACATCAGGACGCTGCTTTCGCCGTTGAAGGTGCGGGAAATAGGCGCGATGTTCAGGGCCGTCGCTCCCGATATCGTCGTGGCGGTGCAGGGTTCCATACAGGGGTCTTCCCTCGGGCTTCTCGCCTCGAAAAAATGCGGATACGAAACCGTAAGCTACATACCGACAGCCCAAAAAAGCGCTATTACGTCGCGCGGCGTAATCACCCCGATAATAAAAGACGCCGTAAATAAATTTTATTACGGGCTGCCGGACAGGTTCATAGTTCCGGCAAGATTCGTAAAGAACGACCTTCTTGAAAAGGGCGTCAAGGCTGAAATCGCCCTGGCCTGCAATTCATTTGACCTGAGCGGGCTGACAAAAAGAATCAGGGAGAAGTCCAGAGGGAAATTCGGGTTTCAGGATAATGAATATGTAATAGCCCTGATCGGCAGAGTCAACATCAGAACGAAGGGGCATGACTTCCTGGTCGAGGCCATATCGAAGCACAGAAGCAGGCTTGGAGATTTCAGGTTTGTTTTTGTGGGCGACGGGCCGGACGAAGACCGGCTCAGGTCAATGATCAAAAACAAAGGGCTTGAAGGCGTTACCGCCATACTGCCCTGGGAAAATGACTTATCCGATATATATTCCGCCATTGATATGTTAATCATCCCGTCCAGATTTGAAGGCGTGCCCCTTGTAATGAAGGAGGCGATTTATTTTGAACTTCCCGTCGTCGCCTCGAATATAGACGGAATGGCGGAGACACTGCCCGGCGAATGGCTTTTTAAGTTCGGAGATAGCGAAGGTCTTGTCAGGACGATAACGGACGTCAGGCAGGGCGACCCCTCCGGCCTGATAAAAAAGAATAAAGAAACACTTATGCAGCAGTCGCGCGCGCAGAGGTTCGAGGCGATGTTTGCGGAAGCGCTTGGAATAGAGACGTAGGAATATTAGAAATATATGGGAAAAGAGAGCGTATTGCATACGGGACTTCCCGGACTGCGCAGGGCGGACATACTGATGGCGGTTCTTGTCGCAGCATTGATCGCCTGCCTGGGCATGCTTGGCGAACCGGCGGATGTCGGCACGGGTATTGTGGTGGCCATTCTTTTTCTTGTGTTCTCTCTTGGATATATAAACAGAACATGGCCTGTTTTTCTTCTTATCTTCCTGCTCCCGTTCCAGAACCTGCTGGTGATGCTGGCCTCGTATTTCTTCGACATATCCGGCGCCGCCATAACGGCGCTTAAGATATGGAAAGAAATATTGGTCATTGTTTATCTCTTTTATACAGCATCGAGGATTAAACTCAGCCGGTTGAATTTAACCTCCGTGGATTACTCGCTTCTCGCGTACTGCATATGGGCCACCATCTATCTCATCGGTTTCAACACGGCATTGCACTCGCGGATAAAAATATTCTATCAGGTCGAAAGTTACAGGGCCACGGTCGCATTCGCAGGTCTGTATTTCCTCGGAAGGTTCATGGACCACGACAGAAATTCCCTGAGAAAATTCATGGCGGCATTGATAATTGCAGGGTTCGCCGCGAACATGTTCGGCTTGGTAGAAAGGTTCTTCTTCAGCTCGGGCCTCTGGGCCGAGCTTGGCAGAAATTTCTGGACGTCTCAGCAAAACGACGTCGCATTTCTGAACGGCCTGCCGATAAATTTCTATACCTACTTAAGCTATTTCAGGGTGCGCCGGCTGATCTCGTCATATGGAGATCCGCTGATTGTCGGGTTTGCAAACATATTCACGCTCGTTCTTTTGTACCAGATGATAACGAACAGAACCGGCGGCGAGGTAAACATCTTCAATAAATTCAAATACGCAGCCTTCGCCGTCATCGGCATTGCCACACTGCTGAGTCTGACAAGGGCCGCGATAATTGGAGCATTGATTGGCATATTCGTTTCGTCGATGTTCCACATCGGGAAAAAGAGTCTCGCGCTGGCCGCGCTTATAGCCGTCAGCCTGTGCTGCATCGTTCTTTTTTCCAGCGCAGGACAGGTCCTGATAAACGCGACGATAAACCTTAAAGACCCCTCGACCGTCGGCCACCTCGCGGCCTATGCGGTCGGAATACAAAACATAATCCGGCATCCGATGGGCATGGGGCTGGGTTATGGCGGCTATGTCACACAGTTCACCGGCCAGGGCGCCCGGGGCGCGGGTGAATCGCTCTTTCTAACGATAGCGGTGGAGAAGGGAATTATCGGGCTGCTGATATTTCTATTCTTCGTTTTCTCGTTATTATTATTTCTGAAAAGGAACGTTTCATATCTCAATGACAATCCGGCCTCCGTCATCCTGGCCATAACTATATTCAGCTCGGCAATCGCCTATTTCATGGCCTCCTTTACGACGGAGCATTGGCAGGCATTTGTATCTTCCGGGATGTTCTGGCTGTTCTGCGGGATGATTGTCAACGAGATACAGAAGAGAAAACATGAAAATAGCCTTGATTAGTTTTGGATACAACAGGAAATCCGGCATAGAGAATGTGGTGGACAATGTAATCCGGAGCATAGACGGGGTGGATAAAGAAAACGAATACATCATGTACATAAATAAATACGTCGAAGGTTATTATCCCGGGAGTTCCGGCGTATCGAAGAAGATTGTGCCAATGGCTAAAAACCAGATGCTCAAAACACTCTGGCTTATTTTTGTTTATCCCCTGGTTTCGCTGATTGAAAAAATAGACATAACAGTGGTTTTCAGCGGGACGAATAATTTTTCGCTCTCCCCGTTTACAAGAAACATAGTTTACATTCACGACCTGGGCGAGTTATACATCAAGAATAAATACGATAAAAAGAAAATGATATACCGGAAATATCTGGCGCTGCCCATTAATAAAATAATGGGAGATATGTTTATCGCGGTATCAAGGGCGACCCGCAATGCGATTATAAATAACCTGGGAATTGCCGAGGATAAAATCAGGTTGATTTACAATGGAGCGGGCGAAAACATTGAGAGACAAGACAAGAATGCCGCCAGGCGCCTCGTAAGTGCGAAATATCACTTAAACGATGAGCAGAAAATTATTATTGTAGTTGGCAGAATTGATCCGGTAGGTAAAAATCTGCTCAGGTTGATTGAAGCGATGAGCATATGCGCCGGGGAGCGCAGGGACTTTCATCTTTTTTTAATTGGAGAATCGAACTTTTCTAATTCTCATCTGGCGCCGGAAAAAATCGAAGAACTTGGACTCAATGAATATATAACACTTACCGGTTATGTCGGCATGGACGAACTGGGCATTTTTTACAATTCAGCCGACCTGCTTGTCTTTCCATCCGTGCATGAGGGTTTCGGGCTGCCTTTGCTTGAGGCCATGAAATGCGAAGTCCCGATAGCATGTTCCGACATAGACGTTTTTCATGAAATTGGCGGCGACGCCGCAGTTTATTTTGATCCTGACGACGCAGCAGACATCGCGCAAAAAATATCCTCTCTTCTAAGCGACGAGATTATTAAATCGCGGCTGATAAAAAACGGGAACAACATACAGGCGAATTTCACATGGGAAAACTCCGCGAAGGAATTGCTTGAAACGTTTACGGACGCTGGAAAAGGAAACTGATTTGGAAGCCGCGGTAATCACGACATACCGGTGCAACGCGAGATGCCATATGTGCAACGTGTGGAAATATCCCACGAAAGAGGCGGAAGAGATAAAGCCGGAAACGCTTGAGAAACTCCCCGCGCTCGACTTCTGCAACGTGACGGGCGGGGAGCCGTTTCTGCGCAGTGACATCTCGGATGTTGTCGATATATTGAAGAAAAAATCAAGGCGGGTCGTAGTCAGCACGAACGGATATTTTACCGGGAGAATAATCGGTGTCGCCGAAAGGAACAAGGACATAGGATTCCGCATAAGCATAGAAGGTCTGCCTGCTGCCAACGACGAACTGCGAGGCCTGAAGGACGGGTTCGACCGCGGCCTGAGAACCCTCCTGGAGCTTCAGAGGATGGGCGTCAGGGATATCGGTTTCGGTATAACGGTATCCGACAGAAACGCGAAGGACATGATAGAGCTTTATCAGCTTGCGAAATCCATGAACCTCGAATTCGCCACAGCGGCGGTTCATAACTCCTATTACTTCCATAAATACGACAACGAGATTACGAAGAGGGAAGAAGTGAGCGGATGCTTCGAGGAGCTTGTAAGGGAGCTTCTGAAAACGCGAAGGCCAAAGAACTGGTTCAGGGCGTATTTCAATCACGGTCTGGCGAATTACGTAAACGGCGGGAAACGGCTCCTGCCATGCGAGGCCGGATCGGCCAATTTTTTTGTTGACCCGTGGGGCGAAATAAAACCCTGCAACGGGCTTGATGACGCGAACGCCAGCATGGGGAATCTGAACCGGCAGGACTTTAACGAGATATGGAACGGAGAGGCCGCCGCGAAAATCAGGGGCGCCGTCAGGAACTGCAACAGGAACTGCTGGATGATCGGCACCGCTGCTCCGGTGATGAAAAAATATATCTGGAGACCTGGTCTTTGGATACTGAAAAGAAAGCTGAGAGGGTAGGCTGTCCCAGTATCGCCGTGCTCGGCACAAGGGGCTTTCCGGGAGTTCAGGGCGGGGTTGAAAAACACTGCGAAAACCTCTATCCCCGTCTCGTTTCCCTTGGCTGCCGGGTGCGGGTTTACGCGCGGAATGGTTACGTTCCCAGCCGGAATTACAGCTGCAATGGCGTGGAGATAGTCCCGATCCGGGCGCCGAAAATGAAAAGCCTTGAGGCGATATGCCATTCTCTGCTTGGCGTATTCCACATAGCCTGCAACCGGGAAAAGTTTGACGTCGTCCATATACACGCGCTTGGGCCTTCGCTTGTCGCTCCGCTTGTCAGGCTCTGCGGGCTCAAGGTTGTAGTGACCAATCACGGCCCTGATTATAACCGCAGGAAATGGGGGGCGCTGGCCAGGGCGGCGCTCAGGATGGGCGAGAGGCTCGGGACAAAATACGCCAACGGCGTCATTGCCGTATCAAAGACGATAAAAAAAGACCTGCAAACCCGGTACGGGCGCAGAGTAAATTATATCCCGAACGGTATAGACATCTCCGAACCCGTGCCGCCCGGCGCGTATCTCGAGAAGCTCGGCCTTAAGCCGCGCAGATACTTCCTCGCCGTGGCGAGGTTCGTGCCGGAAAAGGGGCTGCACGACCTGCTTACGGTTTTCAGGCAAATCGACACGGACTGGAGGCTGGCGCTTGTCGGCGGCGCCGACCACGAGGACGGCTACAGCGTCGGGCTTAAGAAGATGGCCGCCGCAGATGCGAGGGTAGTCATGACCGGCGTCATAAAAGGCGGCGCCCTTGGCGAGGTATATTCCAGCGCGGGTTGTTTCGTATTGCCTTCTTATCACGAGGGTCTGCCGATAGTCCTGCTCGAAGCCCTGGGATACGGGCTCAGGGTATTGTGCAGTTCCATACCGCCTAACATGGAGATTGTAGCCGACGAAGAGGCGCTGTTTCCTCCGGGGGATGTCAACAGGCTGAAAGAGAGGATGACAAATGCCATAAAAAATGATGCCGAGGGCAGGGAATATTTCACGCTTGACAAGGGAAGGAGCGGCGAATTTGACTGGGATTCGATAGCGGACAGGACACTGACCGATGTGCTTGCGAGAATCTGAAAGGAGATAGTATGCTGCGTGAAAGAGCGCGTTTCTTCGGGAAACTTGTCGTCCTTACCGATTTTCTGCTGGCCTTTGCGAGCTATGCTTTCTCAAGGATCATTCTTAGAGCCAGGTATAACATGCCAGTCGGGGCGATGCCGTTCGAAGCGCGCTCTATGGCGGTCCTGATTTCCATCACGTTTGTCTGCCTGTATCTGAATAACGTCTACGGCTCTATAAGAAGGAAAACGTACTCGGTTATCGCCAAGGAGGTAATCGCCGCCCATTTTCAGGCGGCAACCCTTGCGGCCATATTAATATTCGTGTTCAAGCTGACATATATAAGCCGCCAGCTCGTGCTGGGCTATTTTCTCAGCTCCATGTTTCTGATAACCGCGCGCAGGATAACCATGAAGTTCGTCCTCGGGAGCATCAGGGTAAAGGGCTATAACCTCTACAATGTCCTCATCGTCGGGACGACAAGGTATGGCAAACTGTTCGCCAGGCTTCTGTCCGACTATAATTACCTGGGCTACAGGGTATTCGGTTTTCTGTCCACGGACGGGCAGGACGTGGGGAAGCCTGTCCGATGGACGGACAACACGGTCATAGGCGGTTTTAAGGACATCGACGGAATCCTGAAGAATAATCCCATAGACGAGGTCGTCTTCGCCGTCACCGACAAGGATACTTCCTACCTGCATGAAGCCCTGCTGATATGCGAGGAGTATGGCGTCAAGATGTCCATTCTTCCGGCCTTCTTCAGCCTGCGCTTTGCCGACATGCGGATAGAAGAAGTGGGCGATACGAATCTGATAAGCTTCTCGACGCAGAGAAGCGCGCCCATGCAAAGGGCGCTTAAACAGGTTATCGATACCCTGGCGTCCGCCGTCCTGCTCATTGTGTCAAGCCCCTTGATGGCGGCGATAGCCGTTGCCGTAAAGCTTGATTCGGAAGGCCCGGTTTTCTTCGTCCAGGAGAGGTGCGGCTTAAACGGCAGGGTGTTCAGGTTCCTGAAATTCCGTTCTATGCATAAGGACGCGGAAGAACACAAAGGGGAGCTTCTTGGATATAACGACATGTCCGGCCCGATATTCAAGATGAGAAACGACCCGCGTGTTACGAGGGTCGGGAAGTGGCTCAGGAAATATTCCCTTGACGAATTGCCGCAGCTTATAAATGTCCTGAAAGGCGATATGTCCCTTGTGGGCCCGCGCCCGCCGGTGCCGTCGGAGGTGGAGCGCTACGAGCGCTGGCAGCGCAGGAGGCTCTCCGTAAAACCTGGTATCACGTGCCGGTGGCAGGTCTCCGGGAGGAACGGCATAGATTTCAAGGACTGGATGAAGCTGGACCTGAAATACATAGACAGCTGGTCTCTCAAGCAGGATATAGGTCTGCTGCTCAAGACCATTCCCGCGGTTATCAAAGGAAGCGGGATGTGAGAAGGTTTTGCGCTTATATTATCTGCCTGCCGATTATCCTGTTTCCGATCCTTTCGCCGGGACTTTCCTGGGGACTTGCGTCCAACAACATCCCGCTCGACAGCCCGATATACACGTACATGGACAAGCTCTCGGGCTTCGGGCTGATAAACTCGGACATACACGGGCTTAAGCCATATTCCAAGGCAGAGGCCGCGCGGCTCGTCCTCGAAGCGCAGGGAAATTTGAAGAAGATGGGGCCTCATGCCCCGGAACTCGCGCGCGAGATTGTATCGAGACTTTGCTACCTGCTTCCGCGTGAGATAGACCTCTACAGACGGGAAGGCAAGGCTCCGACATTCGATTACAATCCCCTGTCCGGCGCGAGGCTCAGGTACGTGTATCTCGACGGCATACCGAGGAGCTACGACCGCCTTATATCCGACACCGGGCACCAGGGCATCTTCGGCATCGGAGACCTGAGGAAATATTTCGTGCCCGTCATGCGCGCCGGGGGCAGCGAGGGGACTCCGATGATGGAGAATAACGACGGCATAGTCTACAGGGAGCACAACAACTTCGAGCTTCGCGCGGATTCGGAATTCTATTTCACGAGGTACTGCTCCGCGCTCGTGGAGCCTCTGACCCTCGTCTCCGGCGTAAACATAGGCGGGCCGGGGCCGCACACGAACCTGGAAATCAACAAGGGCTACGTAAAACTTGGCGGGCACGGGCTTGAGCTTGAGGTAGGCAAGGACGAGAACTGGTTCGGCCAGGGCTATCGGGGAGACCTTGTCCTTACGAACAACGCAGAGAACCTGGAAGAGATAAAGCTCTCAAGCCCGGAGCCTGTTGACTGGCCCTGGTTCAAGCGCAATATCGGGCTTTTGAAATACGCCGTGATATTCTCGAGGCTCTCGAAAAGCGGCGAGGGCGAAGACATGCGAAAGCCGTGGTTTGCGGCGGCCAAGATTTCACTCAAGCCCACGAAAAATCTCGAGATAGGCGTTAACTACAGCAGGCAGCAGGGCGGCCCGAACGTCGTCGAGCCGGGGATTTTCAAGGCCGTGTTCTCCGTGGGACAGTCAAACAACGGCTCGAACAGCCTGGCCGGCACGGAAATAAGATACAGGATAAACTGGCTTCGGGGCACGACGGTCTACTGGGAATACTACGGCGAGGACAGCTATGTCGTGATACCCATAGTGGAAAGCCACCTGGCGGGGATATATATCCCAAGGTTGACAGCCGACGGCAGGAACGACTTCCGGTTCGAGTTCTTCTACGGCAACCCCATCGCGTATACGGACTATAAATTCCCCGAAGGCTATACGAACAACGGCCTGATAATGGGGGACGCCCAGGGCGGCGACACAAAGGACTACTACGGCAAGTTCACGCATTACTTCACGCTCCGGAACAATCTGTCACTGGACTACTTCCACACGGAGCGCGGCTGGGTGGGCAGGGTAGGCGGGAAGGGCGCGCCGGAGGAAATAGACGGCGGGCGAATTTGCTGGACGCTGCCGCTTTGCAGGGACTGGGACGCGCTTATAAATTACGGGTATGAATACGTCAGGAATTTCGACCTTGAGCCGGGAAAAGACCGGCAGGACAATCTCTTGCGCCTGGACATAGACTACAGGTATTGAGGCGCTCAGTTCCCCGCGGGCGGATTTTTCGCCGCGCTCAAAACGACATGCTTTTATAGCTCAACTGATTGTAATATAAAAGAAAATGCCGGATAAGACATATTGGAAACGCCTCGTTCCCCGCGCCCGGTTTTTGGCACGAATCGGCCT
>JAKAHE010000015.1 GCA_021815285.1 Nitrospirota bacterium | reverse complement strand
AGGGCAGGGTCTTCATGGATCACATCGAGATTACGGAGCAGCCGATATACAAAAGGGCGCTCCTTGGGATGGGGTACCTTCCGCAGGAGCCTTCGATATTCAGGAAGCTCACGGTGGAAGAGAACATAATGGCGGTGCTTGAGACGCTCTCGCTTTCGCGTTCCGAGCGCGAGGAGAGACTGGCGGAACTCCTGGAGGAACTGAACCTGACGGCGCTGTCGAAATCCAGGGCCTATACGCTCTCCGGCGGCGAGAGGAGAAGAGTGGAGATAACGAGGGCGCTCGTTATGTCGCCGTCGTTCATACTTCTCGACGAGCCTTTTGCCGGTATAGACCCGATAGCGGTCATGGACATTCAGAAGATTATTTCGAGGCTGAAATCGCGCGGCATAGGTGTGCTCATAACGGACCATAACGTCCGGGAAACCCTTGAAATCACGGACAGGGCCTATATAATAAACGAAGGCGCCATCCTTGAGACTGGCACCCCGGACGAAATATCCCGGAGCGAAAAGGCGAGACAGATTTACCTTGGGGAAAACTTCAGGCTCTAATTAAAGGTCTACGCTCATGGCAATCGAGATGCGCCTGGATTTAAAGCTTGCCCAGAAGCTGGTTATGACGCCCCAGCTTCAGCAGGCTATCAAGCTCCTGCAACTGTCGCGGCTGGAGATGTCGCAGATGGTCTACCAGGAGATGATGGAAAACCCGGTTCTCGAGGACAGCCTTGAGGCAGACCAGGCCGATAACGACGCAGGACTGAAAAGCGACGACGAGGAGGCGGAGCGTGCGGAGAGCGAGGACGGGCACACTGTAGACCTGTTCGACCTGAAGTGGGACAACTACATAGACGACGGTGGAGATTATTCCGAAGATACACTGTATTTCCCGGAGGACGACGAAAAACCTTCATACGAGCAGACACTCTCCTCGGCGGTGCGTCTCTCTGAGCACCTTGAATGGCAGTTGATGCTGATTGCCGGTACGGACATAGAGAAGAAGCTTGGCCAGGTAATAATAGGCAATATCGATGACGACGGCTATCTGAGGGACGCTACCATCGATGAAATCGCCGAGATGGCCGGGACGAGCGTAAAGCAGGCTGATGCGGCTCTTAAGATTGTGCAGGACCTGGACCCGCCCGGTGTCGCGGCGCGGGACCTGCGCGAATGCCTGCTGATACAGGCGCGACAGCTGGGGCTTGGCGGGACGATTGTCGAAGAGATAATCGAAGATTACCTGGATGACCTCGAAAAAAAGAAATATTCCGCGATTGCCAAGGCACTCAGGGTATCGATAAAGGACGTCCAGCTTGCCGCGAAGGCCATCGAGGCGCTGGAGCCAAAGCCGGGGCGTCCTTTCGCTGTATCCGAAGTGCAGTATATAGTCCCGGACGTTTTCGTCGTAAAAAAGGCCGGGGAATACGTTATACTTTTAAACGACGAGGGGCTGCCGAGGCTGAGGATAAACCCGTTCTACAAGAACCTGATGAGGCGCGGCTCCGACGAGGGGACGAAGGACTACATAGAGTCCAAACTAAGATCCGCCCAGTGGCTCATAAAGAGCATCGAGCAGCGAAACAAGACGATATATCGCACGGCAGAGAGCATCGTGCTCCGCCAGAGGGAATTTCTGGACAAGGGCATAGACTATCTGAAGCCGATGATATTAAGAGACGTGGCCGAGGATATAGGAATGCACGAGTCCACAATCAGCAGGGTAACGACTAACAAATACGTCCATACTCCGCAGGGGATATACGAGCTTAAATACTTCTTCTCCGGGAGCATAGCCAGCACGCATGGCGACGATCTGTCGTCCATTACCGTAAGGAACTTCATCCAGAAGGCCATATCCGAGGAGGACCCCAAAAACCCGCTTAACGACAGGCAGATAGTGAACATCCTGAAATCCAGAAACATCGACATCGCGAGAAGAACAGTTGCGAAGTACCGGGGCGAGCTGAAAATTCCTCCGGCCAGCGTGCGGAAAAAGCCGTACTGACAACGTAAGAGAAAAGGGGAGGCATTTCCATGAACATCATATTCAACGCAAGGCATATGGATACGACTGACGCACTGAAGGCGTACGCGGTCGAAAAGGTCAAGAAACTGGAAAAGTATCTTCCGGAATCCGCCGATGCAAGCATCACTCTGGCCGTCGAGAAGTTCCGGCACAAGGCCGAGGTGCAGATAAAGGTGAACGGGCTGATAATACAGGCGTCCGAGGAGACGGAGGAGATGTATAATTCCATAGACAACGTCACCGACAAGATAGGGCGACAGGTAAGGAAATACAAGGAAAAACTGAAAGGACACAAGGGCAAGGGCGAGGGAAGGGAAATCCATGCCGGAGAAGAAGAATCCGAGAGGATACCGGAGATAATAAAGACGAAGCGTTTCGATATGAAGCCCATGACCGCAGAAGAGGCCGTCATGCAGATGGAACTCCTGGACAAGGATTTCTTTGTGTTCTCCAATTTCTCTACCGGGGCCATAAACGTAATCTACAGACGAAGGGACGGAAACATCGGGCTTATTGAGCCGAAGGGTAAATAAAGAGTGAAAGTCTCGGAATTTCTTACCGAGGATATGGTCATACCGGAGCTTAAGGCGCGCACCAAGGAAGCGGTGCTGGAGGAGTTTTCAGCGATGCTCCAGGACAGGGGAAAGATACCCGATTCCCGCGCCCTGTCCGATATACTGGCTGCCCGCGAGGCCCTTGGCAGTACCGGCATAGGCGGCGGTATCGCTATTCCCCACGGCAAGCTGAAGGGGATTCCCCGGATGATAATTGCGTTCGGGCGCTCCGGCCAGGGTATTGATTTCGACTCCCTGGACGGCCAGCCGGCGAGGCTTTTCTTCCTTCTTGTCGCACCGGAGGACGCGCCTGGTGAACACCTCAAGGCGCTGGCCATGGTTTCCAGGCTGATGAAGAACGGGAAGCTTAAAGACGCGCTTTCAAGGGCCAGGGACGCCAAGGAGATAAATGCGCTTATCGCTAAGGAAGAAGGATAAGAGCCATGAAACGCATTTACGTAAAAGACGTCCTTGGCGGTTGCCCTTCCGAGATGGCTCTTGTTCTGGCGGCGGGCGGAGAGGGAATCTCGACGACGCCGCTCAAGCCGGAAGTGCAGAAGGTGGGCCTGGCGCTGACAGGCCATTTCGACAACTTGGACCCGAAGCGGATACAGGTATTCGGCAAGACTGAGATGACTTACCTGGGGAAGCTTACCGGGAAAAAAAGGCGAAGCCTCATCGAAAGACTGTTCGAGAAAAAAGCCGCGGCGTATCTCATCACCGCCGGTATGGAACCATTCAAGGATATGGTTGAAGAAGCGGACAGGCAGGGCGTTCCGCTCCTCACGTCGTCTTATGAAACGAACCGATGTATCCGGGGGATAATAAAAGTAATCGAGGAGCTTGGCGCAAGCGAGACGCACGTGCACGGCGTGCTTGTTGACATAATGGGCGTGGGTGTGCTCATAATGGGGCCGTCGGGCATAGGCAAAAGCGAGTGCGCGCTTGAACTTGTCGTCCGAGGCCACAGGCTGGTCGCGGACGACGTGGTGGTGATAAAAAAGCTTTCCGGCGGAAAGCTTATGGGGTCTGGCGCTGAAATGATACGTTACCTCATGGAAATCCGGGGCCTCGGCGTTGTGAACGTGCGGGACCTTTTCGGGATCTCGGCCATAAAGTCGAGGAAGGCGGTGGACATGGTGGTGGAACTTGTCCACTGGGACAAGGACGAGAGCTACGAGAGGCTCGGCCTGGACGACCAGACCATAGAGGTTGGCGGAGTGAACCTGCCGTATATGAGAATGCCTGTGACGCCCGGCAGGAATATTGCGGTAATAGTCGAGGTCGCGGCAAGAAACCATGCGCTGAAAACCCAGGGTATAAGCGCGGCGGCGCTCCTCGACGAGAGGCTTTCCAGGAGGCTCAAATCCGAGGCGGCGGAAGAGGGTTAGGACGGGTTGGCAAAACTTAAAATAATCATAATAACTGGCCTTTCCGGTTCCGGTAAAAGCTACGCGATAAAATCGCTCGAAGATATGGGATTTTTCTGTGTGGATAATCTTCCGTCCGCGCTGGTGCCGAAGTTTATCGAGCTTTGCTCCCAGTCCGGCAAGGGTATTACCCGTATCGCACTCGGTATAGACGCCCGCGAGAAAGACTTCCTGGGGTCTTTCGGAAAGCTCATAGACGAGCTTAAATCGAACAGCGACCTGGAAGTATTGTTTCTCGAGGCGTCTGATGAGGTTCTGGCCCGCCGCTTCTCCGAGACCAGGCGCCCTCATCCCATCGGCAAAGGGAAGCCGCTTACGGAATCCATACGCCTTGAGCGGCAGATGATGGAAGAGGTGCGCCGGAGAGCGGACAGGATAATAGACACATCGGCGCTGACAATCCACCAGTTAAGAGACGAGCTTTCCAGGAAATACAGGGACAACGGTTCGCAGGAGCTTACGCTTACTATTACCTCCTTCGGTTTTAAGTATGGCGTCCCGTATGACGCCGATCTTGTATTCGACGTGCGCTTCCTGCCGAACCCGAATTTCGCGCCGCTTCTGAAGGACATGACGGGCAAGCAGAAACCGGTGCAGGAGTTTGTCAAAAAGAAGGGATTGAGTTCCGCGTTCCTCCGGAAGATCTCCGGACTTCTGGACTTTCTCCTGCCGCTTTACACGAGCGAGGGCAAGAATTACCTGACCATCGCCATAGGCTGCACGGGCGGCAGGCACAGGTCGGTTGCGGTGGCCGAGTTCCTGAAGGAGAGGATGAAGGACAAAAAAATGGAAATCACCGTCCGCCACAGGGACATTGACAGGTAGGGAAAGGAGGGGCGATGGTCGGTCTTGTAATCGTCAGCCACGGCGCGCTTGGGCTTGAGCTGATAAAGGTGGCCGAGATAATCGTCGGCCCGATAGAAGGCGCCGAGGCTGTTTCCATAGGCTCCGTCGTCGACGTCGATACCGCCAGGAAAGATATAGGCGCCGCAATAAGCAGGGCGCGCGGGAAGGAAGGCGTCATGGTGCTTACGGATATGTTCGGCGGGACGCCCGCAAACCTCTCCCTTTCGTTTCTGGAAGAGGATAACGTCGAGGTGCTGACGGGTGTCAATCTGCCTATGATAATAAAATACGCCAATCACAGGAAGGACAAGGGCCTCAAGGAACTGTCATTACTGGTGCAGGAAGGCGGGGTTAAGAGCATCATAATAGCGTCGGGCGTTTTGAAGCAGAAAGTGAAGAAGTGACTATTTGTCATTGCGAGGAGCCGAAGGCGGCGCGGCAATCCAAGCTTTCTAAAACCTGAGATTGCTTCGCGTTGCTCGCAATGACATCCGGTAGTTGGGAGTTTGAATTGACCGAGTTGCAGGCAAAAATACTGAACAGGCTGGGCCTTCACGCGAGGGCGGCGGCGCTGTTTGTCCGCACGGCCAATCTTTTCAGTTCCGAAGTCACGCTGGAGAAGGACGGCGTGGAAGTTAACGGCAAGAGCATCATGGGTATTATGATGCTCGCCGCCGCAAAAGGCTCGGATGTCGTTATACGGGCTGAAGGGCCGGACGAGGGTATGGCTGTCGAGGCGATAAAAAACCTGATCGACGCGAAATTCAACGAGGAGGCTTGAGGCAGGATTGAAGCTTTACCAGGGCATAGGCGCCTCGATGGGGGTAGCCATAGGGAAGGTCTTTATCGTTGACAGAAACCGCGTATCCGTATCCAGGCATACCATAACGGAGGACGAGGCAGCGCATGAGATTGCCCGTTTCAAAAGGGCCGTTGCGACATCCAAAGACCAGCTCGAAGACATAAGGAAGAAACTGTCATTCGATATAGGCGAAGAACACGGCTACATACTCGACTCGCATCTGATGATACTCGACGACAAGATGCTGATAAACGGCACTATCGAGATTATCAGGGGGCAGCTTGTAAACGCCGAATACGCGCTGAAGGAAGTCGTCAACCGGTTCATGAACATCTTCAACGGTATGGGCGACAGCTATCTCCGCGAGAGAAAATCCGATATTGAGCACGTCGGCGAGAGGATACAGAGGAACCTGTCCGGCAAGGGCGTAGATTCTCTTTCCAATATCCCGGAGGAATCCATCGTCGTTGCGCACGACATCGCGCCGTCGGATACGTTCCAGATGCGAAAGGACCGGGTGCTCGCATTCGTCACCGACATCGGGAGCAACACCTCCCATACCGCAATAATGGCGCGTTCGCTTGAGCTCCCTGCTGTTGTGGGCCTTGAGGACATAAGCCTGGGCGTAAAGAATGGCGACCCGATAATCGTCGATGGGAATATAGGCGTAGTCGTCGTAAACCCCGACCAGGACACATTCCTGGAATATCTCGAACGCCAGAGGAAATATAAATATTTCGAGAAGGAACTTATAAAGATAAGCCGCCTCCCGGCGGTGACGCTCGACGGCCACGAGGTGCATCTGGCCGCAAATATAGAGATACCCGAGGAAATGGATACCGTAATCGGGCACGGCGCGAAGGGTGTGGGCCTTTTCCGGACGGAGTTTCTGTTTTTGAACAGAAACGAGCTCCCCACCGAGGAGGAGCATTTCATGGCCTGCAATCGCATAGCGGAGAAGATGGATCCTCACCACGTGGTCGTGCGCACATTCGACCTCGGAGGCGACAAAATACCAGTACCCGTGCCAATAAAAGACGAGGTAAACCCGGCCCTTGGACTCCGTGCGATAAGGTTTTCGCTTACAAGAAGGGAGATATTCAAAACGCAGATAAGGGGTATCCTGCGGGCAAGCGCATACGGGAATTTAAAGCTCATGTATCCAATGATTTCCGGCGTGGCCGAGATAAGGGCCGCAAACGCCGTGGTCCGGGAGGCGATGGCTGAGCTTAGGCGTGAGAAGCTCCCCTTTAACGAAAACATAGAAATTGGTATAATGGTAGAAATACCGTCCGCCGCGATAACCGCGGACGTCATGGCCCGCGAGTGCGATTTTTTCAGCGTGGGGACTAACGACCTGATACAATATTCGCTCGCGATAGACCGGACGAACGAGCACGTGGCGTACCTTTACGAGCCGCTCCACCCAGCGGTGATAAGGCTTCTCAAAATGATTGTGGAGGCTGCGCACCGGCAGGGTATACCTGTGGCAATGTGCGGAGAGATGGCGGGCGAGGCCAAATATTCGCTCATACTTATCGGGCTTGGGTTCGACGAACTTTCCATGAGCCCGTTCTCGATTCCGCGCATGAAAAAGGTAATAAGACAGTCTGAGCTCAAGGAGGCTATGGAGCTTGCAGAAAGCGCAATGAACTTCTCCACCGCCGAAGAGTCGAGGGATTACGTTATCAGCTTCATGGCGAAGCGTTTCCCGGAAGATATAACGCGGGAAGGGAAGCTGATGTATTAACAGCAGGTGTGCCCATGAGGATACTTGTAGTAGAAGACGAAAACAAGGTTGCAAGCTTCATCAAGAAGGGCCTTCAGGAAGAAGGCTATGCCGTGGACGTCGCGGCGGACGGTCTTGAAGGATTGTCCATGCTCGAAATGAACGTCTACGACGCAATGATACTGGACCTCATGCTCCCAAAGAAGAACGGGATTGAGGTCATGCGCGAGGTTCGGGCGAAAAAGCTTAACGTGCCGGTCCTGATGCTTACGGCGCGCGATACACTGGCCGACAAGGTCATGGGTCTTGACGCCGGCGCGGACGATTATCTGACCAAGCCGTTTGCCTTCCAGGAACTGCTTGCGAGGCTTCGGTCGCTGCTTCGGCGCGGGAAAGCCGAGGTCGCCATGCTGAAGATTGCCGACCTGACGCTTGACCCGGCCACAAGGAAGGTTAAAAGGGGAGAAGTGGAGCTTTCCCTTACCGCAAAGGAGTTTTCGCTTCTTGAATACATGATGAGGAACGTCGGGAAGCCGCTTTCCAGGACTACTCTTTCCGAGCACGTCTGGGATATTAATTTCGACAGGATGACCAACGTCGTGGACGTTTATATAAACTTCCTCAGGAACAAAGTGGACAAGGGTTTCGACAAGAAGCTTATACAGACCGTCCGTGGCGTCGGATACACGCTCAAAGAATGAGAAGAGTAACTATAAAAAAGAGGCTGGCCGCGAGGTATTCGCTGTTCGGCCTGGTTTTATTCATCCTCTCCTTAGGTCTTTATCAGCTTATCCGCTCCGGGAGTCCTCTGACAGCCTTTGTCATTGCCTGTGTCTTTTTCGCTGGAACCTCCTTCATTGCCGCGTATATCCTCGCCGCAATAGAGCTCTGGTCTTTCAGGACGTTGACGGACAGGGGCGGGGAGTCGGGCGCATGGACAGACCTTCCGAAAGAAGCCGATGTGCCTGAAGAGGTGGAAGAGGTGCGGGGGGCGCTTCAGGCGCTCAGGGGCAAGATGGACGAGGCCATAACGTCCCAGAGACGCTTCCTTGCCGATGCGTCTCACGAGATGCGCTCACCTATCACAATAATGAAAGGCAATATCGAGATTGCGCTCAGGCGCGAGAGGGAGCCGGAAGAATACAGGCAGGTGCTGAGGAGCAACCTCGAAGACATAGACAGGATGGAATACCTGCTGAAAGACCTTATGTTCCTTGCCCGGACGGACGCCAACGAGCTCCTGGTTAACATGGCGCCTGTTCAGCTCGACGATGTCATACGGGAGGTCTATGCAGGCCTTATCCCGATGTCGCAGGAGAAAGGCATTAACCTTAAGATAGACATAAACTCTCCGGAGGGAGGCCTTATAGAAGGGGATTTCGACAGACTCAGGCAATTGTTTACTAACCTCCTGGTCAATGCCCTTCGCTATACGCCTGAAGGCGGGAAGGTGGAAATTGCGCTGAAGAAGGTCGCCGGGGTGAGCGAAGTGACGGTTACGGATACCGGGATAGGCATACCGGAGGCCGAGCTTCCAAAAATTTTCGAGAGGTTCTATAGGGTTGACAAGGCGAGGGCCCGCGAATCCGGCGGCACCGGGCTTGGGCTGTGCATCTGCAAGTGGATAGTGGATATGCACAAGGGAGAGATAACCATCGAGAGCAAGGAGGGCGAAGGCACTAAGGTATCAGTGATGTTCATTTAGACAGGAATACGTTGATTGCCCTGCTCTTTTCTCTGTTCATTTTATACGACATCACGAGGTCGTCTATACCGTCGCCGTTTAAGTCCACTGCCTTCAGTTCTGTAGGCGCCGGCACGTCAAGGTTGAGGTCGGGGAAGTCCGTCAGGAAACTGTAGCGGTCGGGCATGTAAAGGGATACCCGGTCTTTCTTCGCGGCGACGGCCAGACCGTATCCCGGCCCTTTGGTGAACTTCCCGAAGGCCATGACCGGCTTGGGGTTTTTCCCGATGTGGGCGAGGTCGAGCTGGAAACTCACAAGTTTTTCCTTGGTCGGCCTGTCCGGGAACCTGCCGTCTCTGCCCTGGAGATAAATTCCAAGCGTCATCTTTACTTCCCTTGACGTAACCATGTTTATCAGGTTGCTCAGGCCCATCTTTACCGTCGGCAGTATCATGTCTTTTCGCCCGTCGCCATTCATGTCGAGGAACTCAGGCCCGATTACCCCTTCCGTAACTATAGTCTGCGTAGGCTTTGCCGGGAATCCGCCGCCGGGATTTCTCTCGTAGACGAATACGAGGCTCCTCGCCTGCGATAAGCCCCCGGTCATCTTCGTTACGACAAAATCGTACGTCCCGTCGCCTTTCAAATCTATCGGCCTGACTACGGCATTATTGATCATCTCATTCTTTACCTTCATCAGGCCGGGCCTGAACCGCACATTTGGATAGCCGGAAAAGCCTGGTTTTCTCCTGAAGTAAACATCGGCGCTGTCCTCCCAGGTAATGAGCAGGTCCTGTAGCGAGCGGGACTCGAATGGAACGGCGGATACATAAGGCACCTTGTTTGATACCGTAATCCTGCCGGGATCCATGACATCTTCGGAGAACGTTGTGCGGATTGCAAGCGGCACTGACCCCGCCGGCCTGTAACCCGGAGCGGCCTGGTATATAAAGAGCCTTGTTATGCCCGGAACAAGCAGGAAGCCTTCGGTTCTTCCCTGACCGTCCAGGACAAGCGGCCAGCGGGGCAGGTCGAGCGGGTCTGGATGGTTAAATATTGTGCCCTGTGCCCTGACCAGCAGGGCTGGACGGAAATTGTATTTGTGGTTGTTCGGCAGATAGGCGTAAAGGCCGTCGGGCCGCAGATAGACGATTGCCTTCCTGCCGTTTCTCTGGACGTCCCCGATATCGTAGACGACAGCCTCCGGGTCAAGCACCCATGACGTGTCGGGAGTGGACTTAAATCCAATGCCTTTTCTCTGGTAAAAGACGGAGAAGCATCGCTCCGGGGCCTTCCCCTTAGGCTTGTAGAGGCATACGGCGACGATGTCTTTCAGGCCATCCCCGTCGAGGTCTTCCACCGCAAGATTAATTATCGGGCCGGGGAGATTCAGTGTCTGCTTAATGTATTCCGGGGGGCTTGCCGCAAAGGATATACGAGGCGCGAAAAGAAAGGATAAAATTACCAGGAGAAAAATTTTTTTCATTTCAGTTGATTTCCTTGCGTCTGAAAATTACAAGGGAGAGACCTAAAAAAACTATTATGGTGCAGAGGTTCACGGCAAGGAAGTAATAAATCTCAGGTGTCCACGTCCTTGATTTCACGACCGCCATCTCCCTGAGGATGTTCTGCCCCAGGTCCATGTAGGCCGTGAAGATCCAGGCTGAGAAAATCTGGAAGTTTTTAAGGAACATGACGGGGAAATAGACGACAAGGGCCGTGATTACCGCCCAGCCGGCGTTGTTTATAAGGACGGAAATGAAAAGCCCCATACAGCCTACGGTATATATGGATAGAAGGTCCATCAGGTAGCTTATGCCGAGGTTCCCAAGCATCGCCGCCCTGGTGCGGAATATCTCGCCCGTTTCGGGTATGATAATATTTCCCATGCCGTACAGGAACGCGCCGGATGCGATGCTCAGTATTGCGGTTATTATGACAATAACGAGGCAATAGACGAAAAGCGCCGCCGCCTTGGAAATTATGAAATCCGCCCTATTCACAGGGCGCACGAGGATGTTCTTTATCGTTCCGCTGTCCGTCTCAGAGGAAACAAGAGAACCTGAGAATGCAAGCATGGCGATTGTGCCGGCTCCGGCGGAACTGAAAGTCCCGGAAGCGATGATTGAAGCAAATGTATAGCCGTCGAAAGACCCGCCGCTCCCGCCGCCCCGGAGCGCGGCCAGAAGTTCCGGGAATACGCGCGAACCCAGGCCCACGAGGAATGCGTTAATCACCACAAACACAACTAGGAAATAAGCGTATTTCAGCCTGAATATTTTATAGAGTTCTATTTTTGTCAGCATGAATACCCTGGACGGCATCAGGATGCCCCCCTGTCGCCGCTGGCATACCCGGTGAGTTCCAGGAAGAATTTCTCAAGCGACTCTTCGCGCGGAACGAGCGCGAACACGTCCACGCCGGATTCCACAAGAAGCCTGTTGACCTCCGGGATCCGGTCGCTTTCCATATTGAGGGTAATATCGCCGTTACCGCCTGAGGGTTTCGGGTCGTATTCGCGCAGAACGTCCATTGCGCGGTTCTTGTCCGATACTTTAATGTCGAGTTTTATAAGCTCGCTTTTGAGAAGCTCTTCTACCAGCCCTTCCGCGACCAGTTTACCTTCGTTTATTATGGCAACCCTGCCGCAGATGGCCTGCACCTCGTGCAACAGATGGCTTGAGATAAAAACGGTAATTCCTTCCTTTGCCGCCAGGTCTTTTATGAGTCTCCTGACCTCAAGCATACCGGACGGGTCGAGCCCGTTTGTGGGTTCGTCGAGGACTATCACAGCTGGTTTTGCAAGCAGGGCCTGGCCGAGCCCAAGCCTCTGGCGCATCCCCTGAGAATATCCTTTTACCCTGTCGCCGCCGCGCTCAAATAGCCCGACGAGCGAAAGCACTTCGTCCACGCGCTTATTGTCAATGCCGCCGGATATTCTGCCGAGCAATTGAAGGTTTTCGCGGCCCGTGAGGTAACCGTAAAAAGCGGGCGTCTCGACCATGGCTCCCACATGGGACAGCGCGTTTATGGGATTGGAATTGATGTTTATGCCGTTTATTTCGGCCTTGCCGGATGTTGGCGCAATAAGTCCCAGCATCATGCGTATGCTCGTGGTCTTGCCGGCGCCGTTCGGGCCAAGGAAGCCATAAACCTGCCCGCGCGGGACTTCCAGGTCGAGCCCCGACACGGCCCACCGGTTCCCGTATCTCTTTGACAGATTCTCTGTTTTAAGAATCGGGCTGTCCATCATCTTCCTGTTTCTTTGGCTTCGTCCCAGAGCCTGTCCATTTCCGCCAGGGTCATGTCCGACAGTTCCACGCCGAGTTCCGCAGCCTTTTCCTCTATATACTGAAAACGCGAGATAAACTTGGATATGGTCTTCCGGAGAGCGTCCTCCGGGTTTACTCCGATAAAGCGCGCGATGTTCACGAGGACGAAGAACACATCGCCAAGCTCGTCCTCCATCCCGGCAGGGTCGCTCTCGCGCAGCGTCTTCTTGAATTCTCCGAATTCCTCGTCCAGTTTTGCCGTCACGTCCTGGATTCTGTCCCACTCGAATCCGACGCGCGCCGCGCGCTCCTGGAGCCTGTGCGCGCGTATGAGCGCAGGCAGTTCTTTTGGCACCCCTTCAAGTATTGATTTCCTTTCAGAGTAGCCCTTTTCCGCCTTCTTTATTTTTTCCCAGTCCGCGAGGACTTCGGCGGATGTGTTAAGCTTTTTTTCACCGAAGACGTGAGGGTGCCGAAGCCGCATCTTTTCGCTGATGCGTATAAGGACGTCGTCGATTGTAAACTCTCCCCTCTCAGAGGCGAGCCGCGCATGGAAGATTACCTGAAAGAGAAGGTCCCCTAGTTCCTCCTTTACCTTGGAGGGATTTCCCTCGTCTATTGCCTCCAGCACCTCGTAAGTCTCTTCGATGAGGAACGGTTTCAGCGATTCATGGGTCTGCTCCCTGTCCCAGGGGCACCCGTCCGGCCCGCGAAGCCGCGCCATTACATCAACTATATCCTCGAAGTAGTCTTTTTTCAAACCCGCTCCCATGTCTTTTCTGGAAATTTGAAATTATATCACCATAATAACCGTTTGCAAGGATAAATGGGATATAATTTTCTTTTTTGTTGACAGTAATTATTACAATTGGTATTGTAAGTTTAATCTTTAATCATTATTCTAAAGAGGCATATTATGACGGAGCGCAAGAAGATAGGCGAACTGCTTCTGGGGAAGGGGCTGATAGACGACATGCAGCTCCGTTCCGCAATGAGCCACCAGAGAAACTGGGGCGGGAAAATCGGCTCTGCGCTTGTAGAGCTCGGGTTTATCTCGACTGAAGAGGTCGAGAGGGTGCTGGAAGAGCAGCTAAGGCAGAAATGCCTTACCGAGGCGCAGATGGTTCCGGAGCCAGAGGCCCTGGCCCTGATGAGCGCGCAGGACGCGGCAAAATATATCGCATTGCCGCTCCGGGTGCGGGGGAACGAAGTCCTGATGGCCCTCAGCAATCCTTTCGACCTGTCAATCACGGACGAGATAGGTTTCAAGCTTGGCAAAAGGGTCAGGGGATTGCTTGCCGTGGAATCGGTCATTAAAAAATCCATAAAGAAATATTACGGTGGCTCAGGCGGAAGGGAATACAAGGTCGATATAAAGCAGGCGGCGCCGGATGACAAGGTAGAGATAATGCATTTCGACAAAGAGTCGTTTCATACGGCAATGGATGTCCTCGATACCCCTTTCAGTTATCAGGACGGGCTCATAATAGAGCCTGAAAAGGGGAAACCCACAGATTTGCCCACGCCGGAGGAGATAAAACTGGTTGACGCGCTTGTACATATTTTACTGGAAAAGGGTATAATAACCAAGGAAGAGCTTAAAGTCCGGCTGGAGCATCTTAAAAACCGGGGTCGCTGACTCAAAAAAATCTTGACAAAAAAAGCGGTTGGAATTATATTGATGCGCTGTCGAGTGCAGGTTTCCTGCGGGTGTAACTCAGTGGTAGAGTGTCACCTTGCCAAGGTGAAAGTCACGAGTTCGAATCTCGCCACCCGCTCCAAAAATAAAAGCCGGGCCAGGTACACGATTTTGACGGATTGGGATTAGTCGTCTGCCTGCCGGCTCTTTTTTTCGGCGACGTAGCCAAGTGGTAAGGCAGAGGTCTGCAAAACCTTTATTCAGCGGTTCAAATCCGCTCGTCGCCTCCATATCTCAGGCCGGTCTTTATCAGGCCGGCCTTTTAATTTTTGCAGCAAAAACATCTTTGAAATTTCCAAAATAGCCGGAGTGGCGGAATAGGTAGACGCAGCGGACTTAAAATCCGCTTGGGGGTAACCCCAGTGCCGGTTCGATTCCGGCCTTCGGCACCAAAAAATCAAAGGGTTAGAGTATCTTCCCCATTGCGGTTACAATCTTCACTATGCCCCATTGTAACCGTATTGTAACCGTCTACCAATTTCGCCGCTCCCTGATGTAACTGTGTAACCTTCTCCGCCGCCTGTCTCAAGTCGGCCTCGTTCACGATATTGTACCTGTCAAACACTGAGCGGGTCTTGTGGCCTGAAATCTTCATTGCCACTCTTTCAGGAGTTCCGGCGCGCACCAGATTGCGGACTGCTGTCCTTCTCAGGTCGTGGAAAAGCCGTCCCTCATTCCCGGATGCTTTGCAGGCTGTCTCCCATGAACCCCGAAAATCCTTAATCCTCTCTCCTTTTGGAGTGAAGAACACATAGGGACATTCGGGATATTCCCTATCCCTTAGCATCTTCTGATTAAGCAGGGTCTGGTATAGTTCCCCGGAAAGAAAAATAGTCCGTGCTTCATCGTTCTTGGTAGTACCGGCATCAAGTAAAATCCGGCCTTCTATCATGTCCACCTGAGACCATTTAAGGGAAAGAATCTCTCCCAGGCGCATACCCGTATAGTAAGCCTGAGTGAGAATGGGCCTTACAAAGGCCGGGAGAGCCTCTCTAAGCCTCAAATAGCCGTCATGCTCAAAATACCCCGTCCTTACGTTGTTTTCCCTTAATTTGGGGATATAGGGCACGTTAGCAACCTTCGGCGGGGTTTGCCGGGCCGCAAGGGTGAAGGCTCTCTTCAAGGCCGAAAGCTCCCGGTTAATCGTCCCGTTCTCCGCGCCTTCCTTCTGTCTATGAAGGATATAACGCTGAATTTCGCCTGTAGTGATGTTGACGGCCTTTGCCCCGCTAAGATGCTTCTCCAAGTGAGAAACGCTCAGTTCCGCTCTTTTAAGGCTCTTCCTGCCATTAATGCGGTAATCGTTTAAGAGGTCTTCCGCAAGCTCGTTAAAGGTAATCCGCTCAACCTTCAGGCCGTGGAATTTTCCGTCAACTATAGCCCCTTCACGGCTTTTTAGGAGCTTCTTTGCATCCGTCTCCTTCTCTGACCCGCTACTTTCGTAGAACGGCTTTCCGTTCCTGTAATACTTTATCCAATATACTTTCCCGCGCTTGTATATCATCCCCATAATTTCATCTCCTTTTCTTTTCCGTTTTCGTTGCCCTCTTCTTCCGTTCACCCCCTTTCTTCTTTTCCACGCACTCAAGGGCAAGTGCAAGGAACGGCGGAATTTCCCTTATTTCGGCCTCCCAGCGGTAAACCGTAGTTTTGGTTGTACCAAGAATTTTAGCAAGCTCTTCTTGTGTATAACCGGCTTTCGTTCTCCAAGTTTTAAGTTCTTCAGGTGTCATGGGATTAATATACCAATGGTATATTTAAATGTCAAGGGGTTTTTTCAGGTAGGGGATAGTTCCGGTGTCATGTTCAATGAATTTATTTTGTTCAATCCAATTGTCGAGGTCTTTCAAATCAAGTAGCTTTCTCTTGCCGTCTCTGATATAGGGAAACTTCCCGGCGCGTACCATCTCCGCAACCGTCCAGGGACTCCGGGAAAGATACTCCCCGGCCTCTCTTATGGAGATAAGCCGCTTTCCCGGATATGGTCTTTCTTTCCCTATCAATTCCTAATCCTCGTGGTTACAGGGCGGTTACAGGCCATTAATTAGCTTTTTAAAATCAACCTATTATAATCACGCGCCGGATTCAATATCCGTTAAGCTGTTAGCTGTCCTGAATCTTCTGATTGCCATTGCAGGCTAAAGTACAATTTTCACACTCCATAAAGAATATTTTCACGGGATTTGTAGGGTCAAGCTTTTCCCGTTGTGCTATCATCTCCGGGCAGTTAGTTAGCTCCTCTTCTGTAGGGTCTTCATACCCGGCGGTAAAAAAACATAACGTCAAATTATCCTCTTCTTTTT
>JAKAHE010000014.1 GCA_021815285.1 Nitrospirota bacterium | reverse complement strand
GGAGCTTGATTCTGTCGTTAACAGGGCCGCCTCCGAGAAACTTGTCGGCAGGGTGGGAGAGTTCATAGAACAGGGCGGCCAGGAGGCGCTTGAGGCGGCAGGGAGCTATCTGACTCAGCTTGATTCGCGGGCGATACCGCCGACTGTAGATCTCCTTGAAACTATAAACACCCGGCGGACAAGGAAGGCCGTCTGCGACATCGTGCAGTCCCAGTGCGGCGGCAACGGGAAGCTCCTGCTTCCGTTCCTCTCCGGAAAACCCTGGTACGTGGTGAGGAACATCCTGATGATACTTGGGAAGGCAGCCGACCCGGACACCGTCCAGGCGGTGGGCGCCTCGCTTAAGCATAATGACCCGCGCGTGAGACGTGAAGCGATTACCGCTCTTCAGTCAATAAAAGGTAAAAAAGCGGAGGATTTTATAGCCGGGGCGCTGGCGGACGAAGACAAGTCCGTTCGTGTCATGTCCGCGCGCGTAATGGCGGAGCTATCCCCTGAAAAGGCGTACGAACGGCTGATGAATATGGCCTCCGAAAAAGGATTCGACGGGCGGGAGTTTGACGAGAAAAAAGAAATCTACGAGATAATCGGCAGGACCGGCAGGGAGAAGGCGTTTGGGTTTTTCGCCAGGCAGTTCGAGAAGAAGGGTTTCCTCGGGCTGCAGAAGTTCGAGAAGGAACGCGCGCTTGCCGTTTACGGGCTTGCGGCATGCGGCACCGGCGAGGCATACCAGACGCTCCAGTCCGAGATAGACTCGAAATCCAAGCTGGTGCGCACGGCATGCCTGGAAGGGCTTAGAAGGATGAAGAAATGAGCGCTGAACCGATACGACAGAAAGGCGCCTCCCTGGAGGACGAATTTCAGAGAAAGGCCCTGGCTTCCGGGCGGATAATGGTTAACCAGCTCGCCATACTCGTTAAGGTCGCCCAGATGCACAACCTTAAGAACGAGGCCGTGGTGAACTCAGCCCAAGCCCTGCTCGGGACGGTCTCGTCTTTTTTCGAGGACAGAAAATCCGTATCGCTGAACTTAATCGGCGAATATCTCTTCATAGAAGACATACGGATAAAATACAACGTGGAGGACTTCGCCAACTTCGATTTTCTTGCCGGCGAGTTTAAAAAACGGAAACTCGGCTCTCTCGTCTTTAATCCGCTCGTAGACGCCGACCAGCTTATACTATTCGTCAGCACATTCCTCACCGCGCAGACGGACGCGGACGACGCGCACCACGACCTCGCCCTGCGGCTCGGCGCCTCAGGCATCTCCGGCATATCCACCGAGGAACTGAAACCGCCCAGGGCCGAGGACGAATCTGAGAAAATAATCGATGCGGAGAGCGCCGCGACAAAGGCCTACGTGAGGGTGGTGCTGCGGGTAAAGGAGCTTTTTGAAGGAATCCCGCTGGGCGAGCCGGCGGACATCAGGAAGCTCAAGCGCGCCGTCCAGTCGCTGATAGACTCGGTATACAAAAACGAGGACGTTCTGCTCAGGCTCTCCGCCATAAGGCGCAGCGAAGACATGTTCCCAAGGCATTTCGCAAACGTCTGCGTCCTGTCCCTTTTAATCGGCAAACGGATAGGCCTGTCGAAATACCACATGGCGCGGCTTGGAATGGCCGCCCTGCTGCACGACGTAGGCCGCGAAAACCGGCCCCATGATCCCGGGGAGGAGAGTTTCGAGGCCCTGTCTGAACACCCGCGCGCGGGAGTTCAGACTATACTCAAACTAAAAGGCTTGAATGAAGTCGCGGTATCGGCTATGATAGTATCTTACGAGCATCACAGGAATATCGACGGGACCGGGTATCCGAAGGCCATCGAGACAAAAGACCTTTCCGTTTACTCCCGCATAGTCCGCATTGCCGACAACTACGACGCCGTGACGTCTTCAGGCATCTACGGCAATGAGGCAATCCCGCCGGAGAGGGCGCTTAGGCTTATGTCGGGCCGCGCCGGGAGCTATTACGACGGGGAGTTCCTCGGCAAGTTCATCATCGCAATGGGGATATATCCCGTCGGGAGCTTCGTGATGCTCTCCGACGGTAGCCTGGCGGTTGTCGTCGCGCCGGGGAAGGGAGAGAACAGGCCTTCAAGGCCCCGTGTCGCGGTGATAGGCGGCGGGGCGAGCGCGAAATATCTCGATCTCTCCGAGAAGGACGGCGGCGGCTACAGGTTGTCCATCGCCGGCACGCTCGATCCTAATGGGTGCGGCGTGAACATTTACAGATATTTATTTTAGACCAAACCTGTCGTTCCTGGCGGGGAAATCGCCGGGTAACGGCAACATCAGGAGGAAATTGCTTTAATGTATAACCTGTTAATCTCCGTCTCGGCAAGCGTTTCGTCGTTTCTGATACTCTGGTTCTCGCTTGGGGGAAGCGACTACAGGCCGGTCGCGTTCGTGGTCGCTATTGGTCTTTTTCTGGGGCTGAACTACTTCCTGTCGAAGAGGGTCATAAGGCAGATAGAGTCCCTTATGTCCCAGGTAGGCAAGGACATACAGAACCAGCGTTTCGAGAAGGCCATAAAGAACCTCAAGGCCGGGTTCTCCTTGGGCAAGTGGCAGTTCTTCGTAAAGCCTCAGTTGAATGCGCAGATAGGCAGCATCTATTACCTCATGCGGGACGACGAGAACGCCTTCAATTACCTGAAGGACGGCTTCTCGAAACACTGGGTGGCGATGGGAATGCTTGCAGTGATTTACATGAAGCGAAAACAGAAGGATCTGATGGTCGCCACCTTCGAGAAGGCAGTAAAAGGCTCCCCGAAGGAAAGCCTCATCTGGGGCCTTTACGCTTACTGCATGTTGAAGGAAGGGGAGCGCGACAAGGCGCTTGAGGTATTGTCCCGCGGCCTCAAAAAACTGCCTGACGACGAGAAACTTAAAGCCAACATGACCGCCGTGTCGAACAAGGAACGCATGAAGATGAAGAACTACGGAGAGATGTGGACGCAGTTCTATCTTGAGAAGGTTCCGCCAGCCGCTGGACAGAAGATACCGCATTACCTCCAGGCCCTTGCCGGCGGCAGAAGAAGAATAATAAGACGGTAGTGGAGACGCGCCGAGACGAATGGAACAGGGCCGGCGTTTAAGGCGGGATGGGAAGAATAATTTTAAATTGCGGGGTTATATTCCTGCTCGACCGCCAGGCCTTCCGTGTCCCTGGATATGGACTTCAGGACGAACTCTCTTATCCTGGACGCGGCAAACTCCGAAATATTGACAAATTCAATCGCCATGCCCGGCCTTAAATCATCCGGACTGGTTATATATATAACGGAACCCTGGACGACTATATCTTCTCCATCCAGGGGCAGCGCCATCTCCACGTCTGTGCCGATGGTAAAAGGGTGTTTCGTGCGCACGAACACCCCTCTTTCCGAAAGCGTCCTGGTATAAAATACCTGAGAGGCTCCGCCCGTATTCAGCGTTACCTTGATGTCGAGTCTTATCCTCGCATGTCTTCTGCCCCTTTGCGGGAATATGTTCTTCTCAAGGGCGGAGCTTAAGTCGGCCATGCCGGCGGGTTTTTGCAGAAACGACGCGCAACCGAGGCCCTTGCACTCTTCAAAGATCTCCGGCTGTGATTCTGCGGACAATATGATTACGGGGATATTTTTATAGCGCTCGTCCTCTTTAATCAGCCTCAGGGTTTCCAGCCCGCCAAGGATTGGCATGTTAAGGTCGAGCGTAATGGCGTCCGGCGAGATAATCCGCAGAAGCTGCATGACCTCGACGCCGTTTTCCGCCGGTATCGCGTCATATCCCAGCCTCTCAAGCACGATGCAGAGGCTCATCAGCAGATTATAATCGTCCTCCGCGACAATAATGGTCTTGTTTCTGAAAGGCATTGCTTTAGCTCATTAGGTTATTATTTATCCATCTGTCTATCATATCGGCATGTGTGGGGTCGAGATCCAGGAATTTCAGGCCTTCCCTGGCCGTGCCCACCGCCTGGCCCTGCAACTGACGCCAGACGATTCTCGAGCGGCATTTCACGCTTAAGTCCAGGCCGGGTATGTCGAATTCTATGCCCAGTTCATCGCCTATCCTGCAAAGGCCGGCGGTATGAATCATCATTCCGGAGCGACTGATATTCCTCGCAAAGCCGAAAAGGTCTCTTCCGCCGTCAACGATCCTGACGCGCGTTGCGGGTATATCTTTCCTCAGGCTTGCCCTTTCAGTGCGAACTTCCTGAATCATCACGCCCTCCTGGATTTAAATTAATCCTGGAATCCGGCCGTGCCCCGTTCTTATAACACGCTCAGATATGAGAATCAATATTTTTCTTCTGGGCTTGCAAAAAAAATTCCTGGCGGGCTGCTTGCGCGCATTCATAAATTAATAGCAGTAATTCCATAAACTGTAAAGATAAGGACAAAAAAACCCGGAAATTTCTTTCCGGGTTTCGTTTTGCGTATTCTGTATTACGCGGGGGTGGAATTCAGATGCATTTTATCATGTAAAGGCAGGCATTTCCCGTGATCTTTTTGTCTATCTCCTCCTGGCTCAAGCCGCAGCGGCTCGTGCCTTCGGTGGAATAGACGATCCTGTCGCCGGAGGAATTGATGCAGGCTATCTGCAATATCTGCACTTTTTTGTCGCCTATCCTGAAGTGGTCGCCTATCTGGGACCTTATGGTCTGATGGACTATGCAGAAGGGGTGCAGCACGCCTTCCTTTTTCTGGTAATAGTATTTATATTTATCGGTAACTTCATAAAAATGCACTGGAAGTCTGCCGTTTTCCTTGAAAGCATTGAGAAGGGACAGCATCGGGCATTTTTTAAGCTGCGCAAGCGAGCCGTCTATGTGCGATTCTCCCTCGAGAATATGGAATGGAGATTCGCCTTTCCGGTGTTCGTCGAGAAAGATTTCAAAGTTTTCATAGTCCCTGATCTTAATCTCTTCCGCAATATCCTTGCCTATTTCCATCAGGTCGAACAGTATCGCGGAAATCATTTTCCTGTCGGGGTGCAACACCCTGCTTGCCCAGTCTTTTGTAAGCCTTTCCTCAAGAAGCGGCATCTATTTCCTCCCCTGCAAAACATGGATAATAATACTCCCAAAGTAGTATAGCTTTCATTTTTTGAAGCTGCCAATAAGTTTATTTTATATCCATATAAGATTAGTTGCCAATCCCTTTTAAATTGACCTTAAACCTCTTTTAAATTAAAATGTTTCCGTGCCGCAAGCCGACAGATACATAACGCCCGAAGCAGCCTTGTATGTGCGCCGGGCCATCGCCGAGGCCGGGGGAAACGAGGTGTTTTTCCTCTGTTCCTGCGGTAGAACGACATCCTGCGGGCGCTCGACCGCCTCCGAAGAGGAGCGCAGGGTAACGAGCGCCCAGGTAATCGCGCGCGGGGATGAGGAGTGCGTCCCGGCCCTTGCGCAGGGGGCCGCCGTGGGGGATGTCGTAGTCCATAATCACCCATCCGGGCTTCTGAAGCCATCCAAGGCGGATATTGAGATAGCCGGGATTCTCGGCTCGCGCGGGGTGGGGTTTTTTATCATAAACAACGAGGCGGACGAGGTTTACGCAGTCGTCGAGCCTTTCGCCCGCGAGTCCATCAAGCTCCTGGACATAGACGCGGTCGAGGCGGCGCTGTCAGACGGCGGCGCTCTCTCGAAGGCCATGAGCGCTCACGAGGCAAGGCCGGGCCAGGTGATGATGGCCAGGGAGGTCGCGCGGGCGTTCAACGAGGACAGGGTAGCGGCGCTTGAGGGCGGGACGGGCGTCGGCAAGAGCATGGCATATCTCGTCCCGGCGCTTTTCTGGATAACAAAGAACCGCGAGCGGGTCGTGGTCTCGACGAATACCATAAACCTCCAGGAACAGCTTATCGTAAAAGACATACCGCTGCTTGGCCATCTGTCCGGGGCCGGCGGACCTGGTACGGCTCAGCCTGAGGCCGGTCTACCGGCGTTCAAGGCCGTGCTCGTGAAGGGGCGCGGGAACTACCTCTGCCTTCGGAAGCTCGAGCTCGTACAGACCGAAGGGGATTTCCTGGTCGAGGATACGGAAAGGCAGGACATAGCCGCAATCGCCGAATGGGCGCTGACTACAAAAGAAGGGAGCCGTTCAGACCTCTCGTTTGCGCCGTCCGAATCCCTTTGGGAAAAGCTCAACTCCGAGTCGGACTCCTGCGCGCGCCTCAAGTGCGGGCATTTTACGCGCTGCTTCTTCTTCCGGGCGAGGCGGGAGGCCGCGTCGGCGGACCTGCTTGTAGTCAACCACCATATCCTGCTTGCCGACATCGCCATGCGCTCCGGCGCTGCGGGCGGGGTCGGCGGTTCCGGAGATTCCGGCATTCTCCCCGGCTACACGCGCCTTGTCATTGACGAGGGACACAACCTGGAAGACGGCGCGACTTCCTATTTCGGCGGAAGGATTACGAGGCTTGGGCTGCTTAAAATGCTGGGTCGGCTCCATCACAAGGCGGCTCGAGCCGCCTCGGACAGGGCCGGCCTGCCGGCGACCAGGCGGCGTGACGGGACAGGCAGGCCTGCCGCGAAGGGCGCGCTTCCGCTACTGGAATCCCGGCTCTTCGGGAAAGGCGGTTCCCGCAAGGAAAAGGGAGAGGCGTGGAGAACGCTCATAGACGGACGTATAATCCCGGCGAAGGAATCTGCAATCCTGCGCGTGAACGAGGCCTTCGACGAGCTTTTTTATTTCATATCGCGCGAGAGCGAAAGCCCCGGCGGTGATATAAAAATACGCCTTACAGGCGAGACCAGGGGCATCACGGGCTGGGAGTCCGTGGAAACCGCCTTCGTACGCCTGGGGACGGAGCTTGGGGACCTCACGCGCGCCCTGAACTCGCTCTGCAAGGAAATAAAGGACGAGGGGCTTGGAGAAAAGACGGACGAACTGCTGATTGAGATTAAGTCGATATCCGAGAGGCTTGAGACCGCAAGCGCCGAGACGGACAACCTGCTCCGAGGCGACGGGGACGGCCTGGTGCGATGGGCCGAGGCGCCTGCCCGAAAGACCGGAAGGGTCATAGCGCTCTGCGGTTCGCCACTGAACGTCGCCGCGGAGATAAAATCACGGATATACGACAGGTTGAAGACGGTAATAATAACCTCCGCGACGCTTACGGTAAAGAAGAAATTCGACTACCTGAACCGGCGCATAGGCCTGGATTTAATCCCTGGAGACAGGCTTATCGAGGGCGTATTTCCCTCTCCGTTCGATTACAGAAACCAGGTGATAATCTGCATACCGAGGGACGTGCCGGACCCCGGCGCGAGGGAGTTCGGGGCTGCGCTTGGTGCGCTTCTGCGGGAATCTCTCGACATCTCGCGCGGCAGGGCGTTCGCGCTCTTTACGTCGTTCAGAATGCTGGAGGCCGCTTTCCGGGAGCTGGAACCCTTCATGCAAAGCGCGGGCATCAGGGGCTTAAAACAGGGCGATTCGCCACGGCACAGGCTGCTTAACGACTTTCGGACGCACCCGAAGGCGGCGCTTTTCGGCACGGACAGCTTCTGGGAGGGCGTGGACGTCTCCGGAGATGCGCTATCGAATGTTATAATTACCAAGCTGCCGTTCTCCGTCCCGGACGACCCCGTGGTGCAGGCCCGGCAGGAGGAGATAGAGGAGCGCGGCGGCAACCCCTTCATGGAATATATAGTCCCGCAGGCGGTAATAAAGTTCCGCCAGGGCTTCGGGCGGCTCATCAGGAGCAGGACGGACAGGGGCTCGATAATGGTCTTCGACAGGCGGATAGTGGAAAAAAATTACGGGCGCGAGTTCCTGGACTCGCTGCCGGACGGGCGGCTCGTGACAGGGCCGTGCAGCATAGTATTCGAGAAGGCGCGGGAGTTCTTCGCATGAATTCACTTGATTTGATATTGCTCATAATAATAGCCGTCTCGCTCCTGGTCAGCACGTTCCGGGGCGCGGTGCGGGAGATATTTTCCTTGGGCGGCGTAATCGCGGGTTTTATGCTGGCCTCAAGGTATTACGAAAAGACATCTCTCGGCGTCCTCAGGCTCACGTCATACCCGGAGATAAACAATATAATAAGCTTCCTCGTTATATTTATTTTTTCTTCCGTAATAATCAGCTTTATCGGCGGGATGCTCTCCCATGCCGCCAACAAATCGGGCTTCAGGGTCATGAATACCCTCATGGGCGCATTTATCGGCGCGGTAAAGGGCATTCTGATCGCCGCACTCGTCCTGTACGCCCTGCTGGTTTTCTTCCCGGCGGACAGCGCGATGTTCGCAAAATCAAAGACCTTCCCGTACGCCGTGAGGCTCTCGAAGCTAATCTCTCCCATCGGCCCGAAGTTCTTCCGCGAGGAGCTGAACAGGAAGCTTGAGGCGGTCGGAGAAAATATGCCTCCGAAGGAAGAAAAGCTCCCAGGCCAGAAACTTCCCGCGAACCGCTCCGGGAAAAATAAAAATTAATTGCTTAAGTAATACCTTTGTGGTATATAAAGTAAAGTCGGCAACCTGATAAAGAAGGGGAGCCTTAAAGATGTTGCTTACGCTGTATGTGAAGGACCCGATGGGGAAAAGATGCCGCATTAACCTCGAATCCGCAAAGGCGGTCGCGGCGGAATACCCGATTGAGCTGCGAGTCGTGAAACACGGTTCCAACGAATACGCAAACGAAGACGACCCGCCTCCCTGCCCATCCATAAAACTCGACGAAAGAATTATAAAGGAATATGGCGTGATGAGCTCGGAAGAGATCAAGGCGGAGCTTCTGCGCTCGCTTTATTGAACACTCCCGCGAAAGCGGGAATATTATACCTTGGGGGTTGAAATGAAAAATCTCCACATTGCCATAAAGCTGGCCGCGCTGACAGCCATTGTTGTTTTTGCGGGCTGCGCGACGATGCAGTCAAAGCCCGAACTGGCGAAGAATTTCACCGTGCCGCTCCTCCAGGGCGGCCAGGTCTCCCTTTCGGACTACGCCGGGAAGCCCCTGATACTCATCTTCGGCGCGACGTGGTGTTCGCACTGCCTGCACGAGATGCCCATTCTCAAGAAGGCTTGTGAAAGAGGCAAGGGCGGCGTGCAGTATCTGCCGGTGTTTGTCAAAAGCAAGAGGGCCGATGCCCTCGCGTTGGTCGAAAAGAGCGGCATGACGTGCAAGATCGGCTGGGACCCGAAAGGCGCCGTGGCGGACATGTATGGTGTTACGGGTATGCCGGAGACGCTGTTTATTAATGCCAGGGGCGAAATAATCGACGACTACTTCGGCACTATGGAGCCTTCGGACATAAACCACGGGATAAATGAGCTCCTGAAGTCCGACAAGGCAGAGGCCGGAAAGTAGGGGCGGGAGAAAAAAAATTAACTGGAGGCAAAATGAAAAAAAGGAGCACTATGAAGCTGTTAAAAAATTAAGAATGGCTGAAGGTGAACTTGCTTATAGTCTCGACGTATTTGGTGATGAACTCGCAAAGAGGCATGGATATAAAAAAGTTAATGGAATTGAAGCTGTTTATTTTTATTTAATACACAAATTCGGATGGCTTCCAGCGCAGGTAAAGGGAATGAGTATCGAGGATATTCGTTTTGTTTTAATCGAAGAAATGTCGGGTTGGAATTTACCAAAAGAAGCTCGCATATAATAGGCCTGTCATTGCGAGCAAAGCGAAGCAACCTCCGGTTTTAAATAAATCAATAAGATCGGAGATTGCCGCGTCGCCTTCGGCTCCTCGCAATGATAAAGATATTTTACCCGCTGCATAAAAAACCGGAGGGAAATTCCTCCGGTTTTTTTAGTCACTGGATTAATTGAGCATCAGCTGTACAGGTCCGGGTTCAGTATCTTGTCCACGGTCGTCCTGGCCAGGACAAGCGGAGCGATGAAGGTATTGGCCATGTCCTTTTCGACGTCGCGCTTGTTGGAGAGAAAGGTTATCCTGTCCTGCATCCTGTCCCGGAGGAAGGTAAGGTAGTCCACGTTTCTTTTCGGCTTGTATTTCTTTTCGTAGTCCTCACCGAACAGTTCCGCGCCGTTTGTCGGCACCTGAAGCCCGTGGAACGTCCGCCACTCGCGCCACTGGATATTGCCGCGCACGAGCTCCGTAACGATTAAAAGCGACAATTCCTTGGGGATGTCCACGAGACTGCCCGGAAGCCCGAATGCGTGCGTGTTCATGATGTAGCACTCGCAGCCCATCTTGAAAAGCTTGCGGAACTGCTCACAGTCCTCGAGGAGCGAATGCACGCGGAACGGGTTTGCGAACGGCTCTATTACCAGCTTCTCGAGCTCCTTCGCGTCCACGTTTTCGACGCCTTTCGCGCGGAGCGTGGAGAGCGACGCGCCCATTGCGACGGCAAGGGAGGAACCCTTGACCTTGGATATCGGCGGAAGGGACGTGTCCTTCTGGAGCCATATAACCATGCTCGGCCTCTCGCAGGAGTCCGCGTGGTGGAACATGTCCCGGCTCTTCAGGCACCTGCCGTTGTCGTTTCTCACGTCCTCGTTGACCATCTTCCGGCATATCGTTTTGCCGCCGTTATCAGAGTGGCATGTGACGGCGACGTTCTGCGCGGAATAGAAATATTTCAGGATGGGGTCGTCGAACCTGGTCGCGTCCGTTTTGTCGAAGAGCGACGGCTCAAGCGCGACGGATACGTCGTGCTCAAGGTCTATCAGGAACGCGTCGTCGTGTATTACCGTGACCTTCTCTTCCTTTTTGAGCGTCCCTTCGTGGTCGAGGCTGTTGGTTATGGAGGACTTCCCGGAGCCGGACAGGCCGAACACGGCAATGGGGCGGTTGTTCCCGATTTTCTTGATGCCGCCGTGGCAGGCGACCATGTTGTGCCTGACGCCTATCGTCCAGGCAAGGGTGAGCGTCCCCTTCTTGCGCTCGCCGAAATATCTGAGTCCCAGTATCGCTATGCAGTTCTGCATTTCGTCGATTATGACAAGCCCGTTGGGGAAGTCCGGGTGGGACCAGTCCGGGTCGGCGAAGGCTATGATGTCCGGCTCGTTTATCTTCCTGGATTTCGGGTAGCCGTCGCTCCAGGGCTTCATGAACGGGCAGAAGTTTATCCCCCAGTCCATCATATTCTTCGCGTCCGTCTCAGGGCTTATGAGGTGCGCCTTGACCATGAAGTCCTGGTGCAGGCCCACGATGCCCTCGAGGTGCAGGCCGGGACGGCGGTTGAACTGATACACGGCCTCCATGAGGATGGCATGGATTTTATCCTTCTTCGCCTTGTCGAAGTTCCGGACAAGGAGCCTCGCCCTTGCCGTCCTGCCCACGACGCCGCCGTCGTTTGACACCAGCACCTTCGCGTCCGAGGGAAGCCCGAACTGGGCCGGGTTGTACATCGGCTGGTCGGTGCGCATGACCTCCGGCTGTTTAATCGCCAGGTCGTAGAGCTCCGCCATGTTCGTCCGCCTGACGGAGTTTGCGTACATGGCGGATTCTATGACCGCCCTCCACGGCGACGCCGGTATCGAGTTTAACGTTGCCATAATTGCTTCCTCCCATGCCTTTCTGCATTAGTAAATCGATGCGGTGATTTTTGCACTAACTATGGGGCTTGTCAAGCAGTAATTGCGGCTACATTAAAATATTAATGAATTTCCCGGCTTCTGGCGCCGTTAAAGGGCATTAAATTACTGTTTAACGGGCGGTAGTATCTTTTAAAAACCCGGATTTAAGTATTGTAACCTCTTGGCTGCGGGTTTATCATGGCGGCATGGAAATAAACCGGACGGTAATTATCGCTTTTTTATCATTCGCGTTTCTCCACAGCCTCACGGTGTCGCGGGCGTTCAAGAGGTTGATTGCACGGATAATCGGCGAGAACGCCATGCGCGCATATTACAGGCTTGCGTTCACGGTATTCTCGGCCCTGATGGCCGGCGCGGCGTTTTATGTAATCATCATCCAGCCGGACGAGGTATTATGCGGCCCCCCGGCATACATATCCATACCGGCACGCATAATCCAGGTTTCCGGCCTTCTGATATTTACGGCCGCGTTGAGGCCGGTTGACCTGCGCGCCTTTACGGGAATACGCCAGGCAGCGGATTATATCCGCACCGGCAGGACGTCCGGCGACATCGAAGGTATCGAGGATACCGGCCTTGTCACCTCCGGCGTATACGGCCTCGTGCGCCATCCGATGTATCTGGCCGGGATAATCGTATTCCTTTTCGAGCCGACGGTAACCGTAAACACCCTGGAACTTCGGCTCCTTGCGACGGGATATTTTATCTTCGGGATGCTAATCGAGGAGCGCCGGTTCATGCATGACTTCGGCGAATCTTACCGGGCATACCGGAAGGCCGTCCCGATGTTCAACATCATCGCCGGGATTGCGAAAAAAGGCAGGCGTTAAGGAGTGATTAGCTCGCTCCACGAGACTCGACAAAGCACTCTTTGGGTTGCCGGTTTTATATCAGGAACGCCGACGGGCAGACGCCGTTCAATGCGCACTCGGCGCACTTCGGACGCCTTGCGGTGCAGGTGTAGCGGCCAAGTATTATCAGGCGGTTGGAGAACGGAATCCAGTCCTTCTCCGGAAGAAGCTCGTATAAATCCTTCTCTATTTTTTCCGGGTCCTTGTTATTCGTAAGTCCCAGGCGGCCCGAGACCCTTATCATGTGCGTGTCCACGACAACGCCCGGCACGCCGAAACATATCGTAAGCACGAGGTTCGCGGTCTTGCGACCGACGCCGGGGAGTTTCACAAGATCCTCCATGGAAACCGGCACCTCCCCGCCGTGGTCTCTTAGTAACGCCTGCCCAAGCGCTATGATGTTCTTTGCCTTGTTCCTGTAGAACCCGGCGGACTTTATCTCACTCTCAAGCTCGCCCTGCTTTGCCTCTGCATAGTCCTTTGCCGACGTGTATTTTGCAAAGAGCGTCTTTGTTATGGCGTTTACCCGGACTTCGGTACACTGCGCGGATAGTATCGCGGAGACGATAAGGTCGAGCGGGGTCTTGTAATTAAGCTCAGTGCCGGGGTCTTCCGGGTAGCGCTTTTTGAGGAGCTTTACAATCTCCCCCGCGCGCTTCTTTTTCTGGTCAGGCGTTTCGTTTTCGTAGTCGTGTGGCATGGGGGAATTATAGCAGGGAAATTAACGCGGATAAAGATCAACCTCTTTTGAGGAGTGGCGGGGATAATATTTGATTCGCCGGGCGGGGGCAGGGGAAGTGGTTTTACGCCGCTTTTTTCGCCTTGCGGCTCTTGAAAAACGCCGAAATCTCCTCAAGGGTCATGGTATTCAGGACGTCGGCCTTCTCAAGCCAGCCTTTCCTTGCAATTCCAATACCATAGGGCATGTCGTCGAACCCTGAAAGGTTGTGCGCGTCCGGGCCGATGGCAATCCTAACCCCGCGATTTTTCGCGTATTTCAGCTCCCGCCAGTCTATGTCGAGCCTCTGGGGGTGCGCGTTCAGTTCAATCGCCGCGCCAAGGGCTGCCGCCGCATCGATTATTTTTTTCATATCAACAGGATAGCCGCTCCTGCCAAGGAGCAGTCTGCCCGTCGGGTGGCCGAGGATTGTAAAATGCGGGTTCTCCATCGCCCTGATTATCCGGTTTGTCGCCTCTTCCTCGGTCATGTTGAACTTTGAATGGATGGAACATACTGTAAAATCAAGCGTTTTAAGTATATCGTCCGGGTAGTCGAGCGTCCCGTCCGGAAGGATGTCCACCTCTGCGCCCTTAAATATATGCATACCCGAAACCTCCGAATTTACCCTGTCTATTTCCTCGGATTGTGCAAATAAATCAGATACTTTCATTCCCCCGGCATATGCAGCTGCCTGGCTGTGATCGGTAATCCCGACGTATTTATAACCGTGCCTTTTAGCCGCCCGGGCAATCTCCACGACCTCGTCAATCCCGTCCGAATACCGGCTGTGAACATGAATAAGTCCAATAATATCATGCTGTTCCAGTAATTCTGGGAGCTTGCCCTCCAAAGCCGCTTCCACCTCGCCCATGTCCTCCCGAAGCTCCGGCGGGACGTAATCAAGCCCCAGTTCCCGGTATATGTCGGCCTCTTCGCGGCACACCACAAGCGAGTTGTCCTGAATACGGAACAGGCCGTATTCGTTGAGTTTTAATCCTTTTTTCCTGGCTATGCCCCGGAGCCTTACATTGTGATCCTGGCTCCCGGTGAAGTATTGCAGGGCGTACGGGAACTGCTCGTCTGTAACCACCCGTAAATCCACGGCAATTCCGCTCGACAAGGTAACGCTCGTCTTGGTGTCTCCCGATGCGGTTATACTCTCCACAACTGGCAATTTCGTAAATAATTCCATGACTTCGATGGACTTGTCGGAGCTTGCCACTATGTCGATGTCCCGGATGACCTCTTTTTTCCTCCGGATGCTCCCGCCGATGGCTATCCGTTTGATTTTCTTTGATTTTTTAAGCGGAGCGAAAACACTCTGCGCCTCTGATGCGGCAAAGGAATAGAGATACTGGTCTGCATGTTTCTGTAAAAAGGCAATGTTTTCAAGAAGTTTTGCCTGAGTCCTGGCGCCCATGCCCGGCAGGCCCACGAGGCGGTTCTCGTTGCAGGCGTATTGAAGCTCGTTTATCGAAGAAATACCCAGCCGCTCATATAGTATTCTCGCTTTTTTCGGCCCCAGGCCCGGCACCTTGAGCATCTGCACAATCCCCGGCGGGAGGGATTTCTTCATGTCTTCGTAGTATGCGCTCTGCCCGGTCTCGCATATCTCAAGTATCTTCTGCCGGATGGACTCTCCTATGCCCCTGATTCCCTTTAAATCCGTGGACCTTATAATCTCTTCCATCTCGCCCGGCGCAGCAAGAAGCGCGCGCGCCGCCCTGGTATAGGCGAGCGAACGGAAGGAGCTCTCGCCCTTCATTTCCAGCAGGACGCCAATCTCCTCGAGAATGGCCGCTATGGATTTCTTGTCCATTGCAGCCCCCTTATTCGCTGATCCGCTCCTGGGCAAGGAGTCTCGATATTTCCTCCAGGTGCCTTCTCTCCTGTTTGGCGAACTCCTTGAAGAGCACCTTCACGTATGAGTCCTGCATCCTCTTTGCGGCCTTCTCGTAAAATACCGATGCCTGGCCCTCCTGTTTTACCGCTGCCTTAAGGGCGTCCTCGCGGTCGAGGAAGGCCACTTCAAGCTCCTTCAGCGCGTCCGCGAGAAGTCTGCCGCCTTCCATGAAAGGCCCCTTGGCCGCCTCTGACATCTCTTCGATGGACACAGGGCAGGCCTCGTTTTCCATGCCGCAGTAGAGCAGTCTTATCTCCGCCATGTGGCCTTTCTCGACCTCCGCCATGGAAATGAAAACCTCCTTGCTCCTCGGGTCTTCCATTTTCGACGCCGCGGTCATATAAAAATCGTAAGAGCCTTTCTCAAGTCCAAAAGCGAAAAGAAGCGCATCAACAAGACTTTCGTCGCCTCGCAACATTTTTTCCTCCCCGGAAAATTTTTTAAGCCGCCATGCAACCTGCGGAGAAATTAAGACTTTTTAAAAATTATACCAGACTTGACGCTTTATAGACAATGTTTTTTAGGAGCCTCTATTACGACTTGAGCTTGTCAGATAGATTTTATCTGGTATATTCATATGTAACGTACATTGAATCCAATTTGAAAAGCGTTTTGCGGGAGGTGAGGATGAAAATATTCGTGACAGGGGGTTCCGGATTCATCGGTTCGGCAATTACAAGGGAACTCGTAAGCCTGGGACACGAGGTTACAGGGCTTGTAAGGAGAAAAACGAAAGTGGATATAGTGGAGCAGACAGGCGCGAGCGTCGTGGTGGGCGACCTGCTTGAGGCGGACTCGTGGACGATGGCCCTTAGGGATGCCGACCTCATAATAAGCGCATCCCAGCCGGTAAGGCACGGCGAAAAAATCTCGCTGAGCGAGGCAAGGCGCAGGTCTTATTATCACGGCCAGATGGTGGGCAACCTCTTCCTGGCCGCGGAAGGATCAGGCGTCAAGGGCATAATCGTCACATACGGCGTCGAGGGTTTCGGGAACCGGGGCGAGCAGTGGGTCATGGAGAACGACGAGATAAACCCGTACGGCTACGAGCGCTCCATATCCGGCGCATACTGGCACATAGACAAGACCTCCCGCAAGACGCGGGTGCCCCTGGTGAACGTATTCACCGGCTGGGTATACGGGCCTGGCAGCTGGTTTGAGGCCCTCGTGCGGGGCGTAAAAAACGGCACCATGCGCATAATCGGCGACGGCAATAACTACATGAGCTTTATTCACATAGAAGACCTGGCCCGCGCATACGGGAAAATGGCCGAAATGCTGCCCTTCGGAGAGCGCTACTGCATTGTGGACGGGAAGCCCGCGACACAGCGCGAGACTGCAAATTTCATAGCCAAACTGGTAGGCGGGCGAACCCCGAAGAGCGTCGATATGGACGCATACGCCCGGCTTGCCGGGGACCTGGCCGCCGAGTCGTTCTCCTGTTCAAC
>JAKAHE010000194.1 GCA_021815285.1 Nitrospirota bacterium | reverse complement strand
GTGGTTGTTTAACGGCCAATATTTTGAACAATAATAGTGAAGTATGGCCGAGGATTATAAGAGCTCAATAAAGAAGAAGATGCTTGCGGGGCTTTTTGTCACTTTCCCGCTTGCGCTCAGCATCCTCGCCGTTGTCTGGCTGTTCCGTATACTCGACGGTATACTTGGAGGAGTGCTCTACAGGCTCATTGGCCGGCAGTATCCCGGACTGGGACTTGTCCTGTCGCTCTTCGTCATATACATCTTCGGGACACTTGCCACAACCGTCCTGGGAAAGAAGATGCTGGACAGGCTGGAGCATTTTATGCTTCGCGTGCCTGTATTTAAAAGTTTTTACAGCACATTTAAACAACTGGGGGATGCATTCTCGCCGGAGAACCGCTCCGCCTTCAAGAAGTTCGTTATAGTAGAGTATCCCCGCGAGGGCGTGCATTCGTTCGGTTTCCTGACAAAGGAATGCAGCATCCAGGGCCGTCAGGGCAGTGCCGCGGGGGATGGCGCGCAGTGCCATTATACCGTATATATTCCTACCAATAACCTCTACCTGGGAGACGTGAGGCTGTTCCCGAAAGACCAGGTAATACTTACGGATATAAGCATAGAGGAGGGGATAAAGATACTCCTTTCGGCGGGAATTGCCGCGCCGAACCTTATAATCAGGGAGGACATGACCCACGTAACCCATGTAATAAAGGCTCCCGCCGCAGGCAGAATTGCGCCGATTTCTCCCCCGGCAGGCAGGCCGGCGCCGGGTTTTGCGACCGCCGCGGACAGCGAGCCGTTGTCTGGCGACCCAGCCCATGCCCTCAAGGAGAACCCGGAATGAAGGGCCTTTGCTGCGTCGTCCTTGCCGCGGGTCTTGGGACGAGGATGAAATCTGGGCTTGCAAAGGTATTGCATCCCCTGGCGGGCCGCCCGATGCTTGCGCACACGCTGGAAAACGTCCTGGCGCTTAAGCCTGAGAAGACCGCGGTCGTTATCGGCCACCAGGCGGAGAAGGTGCGCGCGCTCCTGCCGCCAGGCGTTGTCCCGGCAATCCAGAAAGAGCAGAAAGGCACGGCGCACGCCGCAGGAGTCGGCCTTAACGCACTCAGAGGCGCGGACGGGCTTCTTCTGCTTGTATCGGGTGATACGCCGCTCCTCGATACGGAGACGCTCAAGGGCCTTGTCTCATACCATAAACGGAAAAAAGCCGATATAACCATCCTTACTGCTGTCCTGGAGGAGCCTTCCGGCTACGGCAGGATTGTCCGGGAAGACGGGCGAATAAAGAGAATAGTCGAGCAGAAGGACGCGAGCCCTTCCGAGCGCGGGATAAAGGAGATAAACTCCGGGACGTATTGCTTCAACATAAAAAGCCTCAAAAAAGCCCTGAAGGAGGTGCGTTCGGCGAACGCACAGGGGGAATTTTATCTTACCGACGTAGTGGAAATAGTGAGACGGAAAGGCGGCAGGGTCGCTGGAATGCCGGTAACCGAGCCTATCACCGCACTCGGCATAAACTCGCGCGTGGAACTGGCGGCGGCGGAAAAGATCGTACGCGCGAAGATAAACCGCCGTCTTATGGCTTCCGGCGTTACGATAATCGACCCCGACAGCACATATATATCCGCCGGAGCGAGGATCGCCCCGGATACGATTATCCATCCCGGTAATACAATAACGGGCAAAACTGAGATAGGCCCGGGCTGCGTCCTGATGCCGGGGAATATCATATCCGAAAGCGTCCTGAGCGCGGGAGTCATCGTCAAGGGATACTCGGTAATCGAGGACTCGAGTATCTCCGAAAATGCGCATATCGGCCCGTTCGCGCACTTAAGGCCCGGAAGCATTGTCGGGGCAAACGCTCGTGTCGGCAATTTCGTCGAGCTTAAGAAGGCCTCCCTCGGAGATGGGACCAAGGCATCGCACCTGACGTACCTGGGCGATGCGGAAATAGGCAGAAACGTCAACATCGGCGCGGGAACCATAACCTGCAACTACGACGGCTTCTCCAAGTTCAGGACAGTCATAGGAGACGACGTTTTCGTAGGCAGCGACAGCCAGTTCGTCGCCCCGGTAAATATCGGAAAGGGCGCGCTTATCGCAGCCGGAAGCACGATAACCAAAGACGTTCCGAAGAATGCCCTGGCACTCTCAAGGACTCCGCAGATGAACCGGGAGAACTGGGCGAAGGAAAACAGGGAGAGAAAGAAAAAATAATGTGCGGCATAGTCGGATATATAGGCGGGCAGAACGCTGTGCCCATACTTATCGACGGCTTAAGGAGGCTTGAGTATCGCGGGTACGACTCTGCGGGCATAGCCTTCTTCAAAGACGGCGGCCTGGACGTCAGGCGCAGCGTCGGGAAGCTCAAAAACCTCGAGGCGTCCATACAGGGCCAGCTTCTGTATTCGAATATAGGCATAGGGCACACCCGCTGGGCGACGCATGGGCGTCCCTGCGAGGAAAACGCGCATCCGCACCGCTCGGGCAAGTTCGTCGTGGTGCATAACGGGATTATCGAAAACTACGTCCAGCTTAAGGAAAAACTCAAGGAACTGGGACACGTATTCAAGTCCGAGACGGATACGGAGGTTATCGCCCATTTAATCGAGGAACACGCAAAGAAAGGCGGAGGCCTGGTAAAGGCCGCGCGGAAGGCCCTCATGGAGCTGAAAGGGGCGTATGCGATCGGCGCGGTCTGCGAGGACGAGCCGGATACGCTCGTAGCGGCGCGGGCCGGCTGCCCGCTTGTTATCGGCATGGGAAAACAGGAATACTTCATAGCCTCCGACCTGCCGCCCATCCTCAGCTATACAAAAGAAGCGATATTCCTTGATGATTTTGAAATGGCGGTGCTCTCCCGGGACGGGGTTGTGGTGACAGACCTGAAGGGCAGGCCCAGGGAGAAAGAAATATCCACCGTGCGCTGGAACCCCGTGATGGCGGAGAAGGGCGGATACAAGCATTTCATGCTGAAGGAGATATACGAGCAGCCCAGGGCGATTACGGACACCTTCCGCGGCAGAATATCCCCAGAGACCGGGAGCGTATATCTCGACGAAATCGGCCTCTCGGATGCCGAGATCAGGAAGGTGAAGAAAATTACGCTCGTCGCCTGCGGGACATCCTGGCATGCGTGTCTCATAGGCAAGGCCATGCTCGAAGAACTGGCAAGAATACCGTGCGAGGTGGATATTGCCTCGGAGTTCCGCTATCGCCAGCCTGTGATAGATAAAAATACGCTGCTTGTCGCGATTACACAGTCAGGCGAGACGGCGGACACCCTTGCCGCCATGCGCGAGGCCAGGGCCAGGGGCGCCAGGACGATCGCCATATGCAATGCCGTCGGCAGCACTGCGGCAAGGGAGGCCCAGGGAGTGGTATACACCCATGCCGGGCCGGAGATTGGCGTCGCCTCCACGAAGGCATTTACCTCACAGCTTGTCGCGCTGTTTCTCCTCTCGCTCCGCGTCGGCATATCGCGCGGGAAACTCGACTCCGGGCAGGTTAAGGGATACCTGGGCGAGCTTGTAAAGATACCCGTAAAGGCGGAGAAGCTTTTGCTGGACACGGAAGAGGGGATTAAAAAGCTGGCCAAGGATTTCTTCAGGCATACGGATTTTCTCTACCTGGGGCGCGGCTACAGCTATCCGGTCGCCCTGGAAGGGGCGCTGAAGCTGAAGGAAATTTCCTACATACATGCGGAAGGTTATCCCGCAGGAGAGATGAAGCACGGGCCGATAGCCCTTATAGACGAGAAGATGCCGGTGGTGGTGATTGCTCCAAAAGACCCGGTATACGAGAAGGTGTCGTCGAATATCGAGGAGGTGCGCTCGCGCGGCGGGAAGGTCATAGCGATAGTTACCGAAGGAGACAGGC
>JAKAHE010000193.1 GCA_021815285.1 Nitrospirota bacterium | reverse complement strand
TCACTACCGCACCCCCTTTTCGCCAGATTTATTATAAGCGGATAAAAAATAACAATATCATCCGGATTAGGATAAGGCAAGGATTTTCCTTGCCACCCGATGCGCTCAGACCTGCCCCACATGCACGCTTTCCTCCGGGTAGGCGTCTATGCTGTGGATTGCGAGGTCCGCGCCCTTCATTTCCTGCTCTTCGGAGAGCCTGAAGCCGATTGTCTTGTTGATAACGAAATAAACTATCCCGCCGACGACAAGCGCATAAACAGCCGCCATCAGGCTCCCCGCAAGCTGGGAGACGAAACTTACACCGCCCATGCCGCCGAGGTACGGGTTTCCGAAAATACCCGCCGCGATGCCGCCCCAGGTGCCAGTGACGCCGTGCAGAGGCCATACGCCGAGCACGTCGTCTATCTTGAGCTTCTCCTGTTCGATAGTAAATCCTTTTACGAATATGGCCGCCCCGACCCCGCCGGTAACGAGCGCGCCCAGGGGATGCATTATGTCCGAGCCCGCGCATATGGCGATAAGGCCGGCCAGAGCGCCGTTATGCACGAAACCGGGGTCGGCCTTCGTCATCACGAGCGCGACAAGTATACCGCCGACCATGGACATGAGCGAATTCAGCGCGACAAGGCCGGAGATACCGGTAAAGGACTGTGCGCTCATAACGTTAAACCCGAACCAGCCGACGGCAAGTATCCAGCTGCCAAGCGCAAGAAATGGTATATTGCTGATGGGTATCGGGTAGCTTTTGCCGCCAGCGCCGTATCGCCCCAGCCGAGGGCCGAGTATAAGTATCGCTGGGAGAGCCAGCCAGCCGCCTATGGAATGGACGACGACAGAACCGGCGTAGTCATGAAATCCGCAGCCGAATATCCCTGAGAGCCAGCCCTGGACGCAAATAGCCTGGCGAGATCCGTTGGACGAGAACCTGCCCCAGATCAGCGACTCGAAAAACGGGTATGCCAGCCCGACGAATATGCCGCCGGCCAGAACCTGCGGCCAGAACCTCGCGCGCTCGGCGATGCCGCCGGAGATAATCGCCGGTATACATGCCGCGAAAGTCAGCAGAAAGAAGAAGTGCACAAGGTCGAAACCCTGGAGATGCATCAGTTCCGCAGCCGGACGCAGGAAGCTTATCCCATAGGCGATAGGGAAACCGACCAGGAAATAGACGACCGTCGATACCGCCCAGTCCGAAAGTATCTTCACAAGCGCGTTCACCTGGTTCTTCTTCCTCACCGTGCCAAGCTCAAGAAAAGCAAACCCCGCATGCATGGCGAATATCATTACCGCGCCAAGCATCATAAAAAGCACGTCGCCGCTTTGTTTCAAACTCGTAAGCAGGTCCACTTTCTCCTCCCCGGGAAAGTTTGAATAATAATACAGGCAAAAACCTTGCCCGACTTTATAAGAAATGAATTCGTTGAATCTTAAGGGAAAACGAACAATTATAATCAGAAACTGACTACAATTTAAACAAGATTTTGATTAAAATAGAGACAAATGGATAAAAAAAAGGCAGATTGCGTCTTAATGCAACGCTCCTGTCAGCTTTCCCTCGTCCCATTCACCGGTTATAACTACCTCCCCGATTTTCGTCGGAAGGACGAACTTCACCCTGCCTCCTTCGGCCTTTTTGTCGTGCCCTATGGACTTTATTACGGAATCCGGGGAGAGTTTCTTCGGAAAATCGGTCGGCAGACCAAGGCGGACCAGGAGCTTTACAAGGCGCTCCGGGACATCCGGGCCGCAAAGTCCCTGGGCGGTGGCGAGCCTTGCCGCAACGGCCATGCCTATGGACACCGCCTCGCCGTGCCTGTAACCCGTGTAGTCCGTAAGCGCTTCGACTGCGTGGCCGACGGTATGCCCGAAGTTCAGTATCGCCCGGAGACCACCTTCGCGCTCGTCCGCGCCCACTACCTCCGCCTTTATCTCGCAGGAACGCCTGATTATATGCGTCAGAGCCTTCGGCTGCATCTTAAAGACTGAATCCGCGTGCCCCTCCAGCCATTCAAAGAACTCCCTGTCGCGTATAACGCCGTATTTCACCACCTCCGCCAGACCGGAGACGAACTCCTCCTTAGGGAGGGTATTCAATGTGTCCACGTCCGCAAGAACGAGCCTTGGCTGGTGAAACGCGCCTACCATGTTCTTCCCCAGGGGGCGGTTGACGCCGGTCTTGCCGCCTACTGAGGAATCGACCTGGGCAAGGAGCGTCGTCGGCACCTGGACAAAGTCTATCCCGCGCATGAAAGTTGCGGCGGCAAAGCCCGCCATGTCTCCTATTACTCCGCCTCCCAGGGCGACAATGAACGATTTCCTGTCGAAGCCTTCAGCAAGGAGCCAGTCGTATATGCGCGCCATACTCTCGATTGTCTTGAACTTCTCACCGTCCGGGAGGGAGAAAACCGAGACCTCGTATCCCGCGCCGCGTATGGATTCGGCTGCCTGTTTTCCGTATATCGGGCCGACGGTGTCGTTTGTCAATATACCCGCGCGGCCATGAAGACCGATGGATTTAATCCTCTCGCCCAGCGAGCCGAGAAGCCCCTGCCCGATGAATATGTCGTATGAACGCGGGCCTAAGTCAACTCTTACGGTTTCCATCCTATATTTTCCCCGCCGTCAGCCTGATTATCTCTTCAGCGACATCTTCCGGCGTCATGGCCGTGGTGTCCACGGTAAAATCCGCCTTGCGATAGAACTGCTCCCTTGCGCCCATAAGCTCAATAATCCTTGACATCGGGTCAGGCGCTTTAAGCAACGGTCTGTTGCTGGAATTGCCGACTCTTTTCATTATGACATCCGGACTTGCCGTCAGGCATATGACAACCCCGCCAAGCTTCATAGACTGGATATTCCGTTCGTCTATGACGGCCCCGCCCCCGGCGGAGATTACAAGCCCTTCCCGGAAGGACAGGGCCTTTATAAAATCGCGCTCCAGCATCCGGAAGTAAGTCTCGCCAAGTTCGGAGAATATATGGGATATGGATACGCCCTGCTCGCGTTCTATTTCCCCGTCCACGTCTATGAAACGGTACCCGAGCCTCTTGGCGAGAATCCTGCCTACCGTGGTTTTGCCCGTCCCCATGAAACCGACCAGAGTTATGTTGCGCAATTAGAATTTCCTCGCCTGCTCGATATACCCGTCATAGTTCCGCTTCATCTCTACCAGGCTGTCGCCGCCGAATTTATCGCGCATGGCCTGCGCTATGACGAAAGCAGCCGCGGCCTCACCCACAACCGCCGCCGCGGGCACCGCGCAGGTGTCGGAACGCTCCACGGACGCCTTGAACGCCTTATGGCTTTTTATGTCCACGGAATGGAGCGGCTTATATAACGTCGGTATGGGCTTCATCGCCGCCCGGATTATTATCGCCCCCCCGTTGGACATGCCGCCCTCTATGCCGCCGGCGTTGTTTGTTTTCCGGAAATAGCCTTTTCGACCGTGGAATATCTCGTCATGCACCGCGGAGCCGGGCCGCCGCGCCGCCTGGAAACCCATGCCGATTTCAACCCCCTTTATAGCCTGGATGCTCATAATCGCCCCAGCCAGCATACCGTCGAGTGTCATGTCCCTCGAAGCGAAAGTCCCAAGGCCAGGCGGACATCCGGTAATTATAACCTCGAACATTCCGCCCAGGGAGTCTCCGTCTTTCTTGGCCCGGTCTATGATCTCCATCATGTTCCTTGAAGCCCCTTCGTCCGGGCAACGCACAGGCGATGACTCTGCGCGTTTAAAAAGCGTCTCCGGCCTTCCCTGAAGCTCCGCGCGTATCCCGCCAATCTCCAGCACCCAACTGAGCACGGATATTCCGAACGGGTAAAGCAGGGCCTTTGCCACGGCGCCCCCGGCGACACGCATCGCCGTCTCCCTCGCGCTCGCGCGT
>JAKAHE010000192.1 GCA_021815285.1 Nitrospirota bacterium | reverse complement strand
GACAGCAACTGGCACGGCGATAAATACGGTTATGCCCATCCCACCTTCAGGGGCGCGATATGGCTTTACTGGCTGGCCGCGACGCTTCCCTGGGGGGTAATTTTCATAAGAGCGCTCCTGAAAGACAAATCAAAGGCTTCCGGTATCGCAAAAGACGGCTGGGGTTCGTATCTGCTGCTCTGGGCATTGACTCCCATGGTATTTTTTACGCTCGCAGGCAATATCATATGGACGTATGTCCTGCCTGGAATCCCGGCTTTTTCGCTCCTGCTCGGGGAAATAATAAGCAAAAACGCCGACGACAGGCGTGTAAGGCGTCTGATGCTCCCCGCAGGTCTTCTGCTTCCGGTATGCTTTACGGCGGTGGTAATATTTGGAAGGCCGCTTCAAATGTTTAAATGCCAGAAAGATGAAGTGGAGGCATATTACCGTTACCGCCCCAGTCCGGCAAGCAAACTGGTTTATCTTGGCAGTAAACCGTATTCCGCCGGGTTTTACTCCGGCGGCAAGGCAATCCTGGCCCCGAATTTAAAAGCGGCCAAGACATTTTTTCAGCCAGGCGCGCCCAATTTCTTTGTCTTTCAAAAAGGAGACAGCCTGCCGGAATACCTTAAAGAACGCCTGAGCCTCGTCCGTGAATACGGCAAGTTTCAGTTGTTTGAGGAAAAGCCCTTGAATCAGCCATCCTAAAGCCGCCCCTTTTTATGTAACCATACCCCGGTTCTGTCCGTCTAACATTTTAAAGAAACAGAAATATCCTCACGAGTTGGGGAGAAGAGAGGCAATTATGAAAAGGCTGTATTTATCAATAATTACGGCCGCTTTATTCCTCGTTTCATCCTTGCCGGCCGTCGCTTCGGACTATACTTCAGGCCCAAAACCCGTTCCTTCCGTGGGCCAGCAGGTTATAAGGGAAGGCGATTATGCAATCGAGCTGGTCAAGACGCTCAAAATAGGCCCACTTGAGAAGGAAACCGATGCCGAAACTGCGCTCGCCAATATCGGCATAGCCCCGAAAAGCGGCTGGATTTCCAATTTCCCTGTCACACCGGATATTATCGTTCAGTTGCAGACAACCATCGACGCTGCCGCCGACGCTGGCAAGCTGCCGATGAACAAGGCCGATGCGGAACAGGCTTTTGCGGCATTGAATAATAGTGTGGGCATCGAGGTCTCGCAGTCCGGGCAGGGAGAACAATATGCCGGCGACGAGGCATCTGCGGCTCCGACGGTGATAAACAACTACTACTACGACGAAGGCCCTCCAATTATAACTTACTATGCTCCGCCGCCGGATTTCGCATACCTGTATCTATGGGATCCCTTCCCGTTCTGGTGCGGCGGATTCTGGTTCCCCGGATACTATGTCCTTTCGGACTTCGATTTCACGTTCGTGACCTACAACCGCTTTGCGTTTATAGACAGGGACGACTTCCGGTTCTACAGGCATCACCGGTGGCTGCTGCGCGGGGACAGACAGGTAAGCAGCCATGTAATCGACCCTGTCACAAGACACGCCGTAGCGCTTGACCCGGTTTCCAGGCGGCCCCTTGTCCGGACAGCTTTCAGACCGATAGGCGCGAAGACCTTCGCCCCGGTATCAAGGGCAACCCTGCGCGAGCAGAGGATGGGGGGTAATGCCGGATTCAGGGGAGAAAGGCAGTTTGGCCGATTCGACAGCAGGAGCGCGGAGAGGATTTTAAACAGGAGCATCAGCCGTCCCGGCGCGCCCGGCGCGCCGATTTTCGGGAGGAATCTAAGGCCTTCGCAGGGCTTCCGGGGCGGTTTCGCGCCCGCGAGGTCTTCCGGGAGCTTCAGCAGACCTGGAGTCTCCGGCAGAATTCCCTGGAGGAGACCGGAGAATATTACGGGCCGGTATAACGCGCCGAGCGTCCAGAGGTCGTTTAACAGGCCAGCCGTAAGCGGAAACAGGTTCAGGTCGTTCAATGCCCCCGTAAGGTCGTTTAACGCACCTGTCAGGTCGTTTAGTGCGCCGGCGAGGTCGTTCAGTGCGCCGGCGAGGTCGTTCAGTGCGCCGGCGAGGTCGTTCAGTGCGCCGGCGAGGTCGTTCAGTGCGCCGGCGAGGTCGTTCAGCGCATCTAACGGCGGCTTCCGGGGCGGCGGGTCGATAAACACGGGACGCAGCTTTAGCGGCGGTCGCGGTTTCAGTGGAGGCGGGCTTGGCTTTGGCGGGCATGGTGGCGGTTTCGGCGGTCGCGCGGGGAGATGAGCGTTATAATAGAGGAATGAACATTTCCCTTGAAGAACTGCCGGACGAGAGTCTTGTGGAGTCGGCCAAATCCGGTGAGGACGAGGCGTTCGCCGAGCTTGTCAGGAGGCATAAGCGCAAGGTCTTGAGGCTTGCTTCCAGATACGCCCTGGACAGGGGCGAGCTCGACGACATCGCCCAGGATATTTTTATAAAGATATACCGGAACCTGGGCGGTTACAGGAGGGAAGCGCCTTTCGAGCACTGGCTGACAAGGGTAGCGATAAGCGCATGCTACGACTTCCTGCGCAAGAAGAAGAACGCCATCCGGCACGTGCCGATCGAAGATGTGGAATACAACCTGGGCGTTCCGGCGGAGGGAGGAAAGAAATTAGAAGCGTTGCAGGCCAAGGAGATGCTGGATAAGGCGCTTTCAAAGCTGAAGCCCATGGAGCGGATAGTCATAACCCTGATGGAGCTTGAGGAAAGGCCAGTGAAAGAGATTGCGGTAATTACCGGGCTTTCCGAGGCGAACATAAAAGTCCGGGCGTTTCGGGCGCGGAAGGCATTGAAGAAAATACTTGGCGATAACGACGAGGTATGAAATGAAGGATAAAATCGACGAGCTTTTTAAAGTGACGCGGACTTTGGAGCCTGATGTATCAGGCGTAGAGTTTGGACTGGAAACGAGGGTGCTGGCGCGGATCCGGGCGGAGCGCGAAGCCCGGACGGTCTGGTTTACCTGGACATGGAGGCTCGTGCCGGTATTTACAGTACTCGTTATGATACTCGGCGGATGGTATTATTTATTTACGCCGACGATAGACATGCGCACAGCCCTGACGGCCAATTATGATCAGACCATGTACTTAAGCAGCCTCATGGGGGATAGAAGATGAAAAGATGGAAGGCAGTCTTGGGCGTTATTTTTATATTCATTCTTGGCGCCATTGCCGGCGGAATAATAAGCAGTGCGGTAATCAGACATTGCCAGCCCTGGGGGAGGCCGCCTTCCAGGGAACAGGTCGTCAGTAAGTTGAGCCGCAGGCTGGACCTGGATACCGGCCAGAGGGCGCAGGTGGAGGTAATCGTCAACGACGCCCATAACCAGATGCGCGAGATGCGGCGGGAAGACCAGCCAAAGATTGAGTCTATATTGACGGATGCGCAGGCCAGGATAAGAACGGTGCTGCGTCCGAACCAGAAACAGGAATTCGACAAGCTTGTTGCCAGATGGAAAGAAAGGCGGGAAAAGATTGACAAGGGCAACTGAGTTTTGTCTCGTCACGGTCTTAATGAGTTCATGAATACAACGCCCCGGCATTAAAAAGTTCTCAGATACCCCCCTTCATTAATAGCCTCTAACGAGAGTTGCGCTCGGATCGCGCAATTGCCGAAGTGTTTCCCTTCTGGTAAACTTTCTATAAAATCAAAACGGATTTCCATGCGCACACGTCATGTTACAGCAATGTATGAGGAAGCCTTCGCAAAGATGCTCGGCGTCCCTCATGCATATTCTTTTTACAAGGGCCGGGTGGCGCTTTATGCGATTTTAAAGTCGCTTGGAGTAGCGGAAGGCGATGCGGTAATATTCCCCGGTTTCACATGCATAATGGTGCCTAATGCCGCGATATATCTTGGCGCGAGGCCTGTTTATGTGGACATATATCGGGATAATTTTAAC
>JAKAHE010000191.1 GCA_021815285.1 Nitrospirota bacterium | reverse complement strand
AGGCCGGCGAGACTACCAACGCGCAGATGAAAAGAAACCCCAGCCTTCTCATTTTATTGTCCTCCTTGCGGAGGAACTTTGTTAATGAGCGGTAGTCGCACCACCCATCGGGGCCCCAGGAGCAGCGGGAGCCGGCGACGGAGCCTGTTCGGTCGGAGCGGGCGCGGGTGCGGGCTCTTCGGCCTTCTTGCCGCAGGCGGCAAGGGCAAACACGAGGGCGCCAGAAACAAGCAGAGCTACCAACGTCTTCTTCATCTTTTTCCATCTCCTTTCGTTAGTGTCTGTAATTCGCCGGCCTTACCGGTTTTTGAGAGTTTAGTAAAATCATACATGTTTGTCAACAATGTTTTTAAAAAAATCTAAATCTTTTATTTTTTTATCTAACTGAAAGCTATTTTTCCGGACAGTCAATTCCGCCGTTTTTTCCGGCCCGGCATGACGGGGGTCCGCCGGGAAAATGCCCTTGACATGAAAAGGCCTTCGGCTATAATACCTCGAACGGTATTTTAAGCCTAAGGAGGAATGATGTCGCTTGAGAAGGTGGACGCCCTTGAGGAAAGGATAACAAAGGTTGTGGAACTTGTAAAGGCGCTCAAGGATGAGAAAAACCGCCTGTCTATAGAGGTTGAGCGTCTCAGGGCGGTCGAGGAGGAGGCCGGAAGGCTCCGGCAGGAGAGGGACCAGGTACGGGAACGGCTTGAGAACATTATCAAGGGAATAGAGACCATTACTACCTGATGGACAGCGTCGAAGTCGAGATCTTCGGGGGAAAATACACCGTCAAAGGGGACGCCGACCCGGAGTACGTCAGACAGCTCGCGCGCTACGTCGACGACAAGATGCGGATGCTCGCGAGAAAGAGCACCTCTACATCGAACCCGCAGAAGATAGCCGTGCTCGCGGCGCTTAACATAGCCGACGAGCTCCACAAGGCCAGGCGCCGCCACCGGGAGATGGAGGACATGGTGCGCCAGAAGACCGGAGACCTCTTCGACGCGCTTGAGGAAAGTTGATTTTCCGCTTGAATTTTCCCCTGTTTTGAAGTATGTTAAGGATGTAATCAAGGGGTATCATACGTTAATATAACCCCTGCCCTGTGCGTGATCCGGGGAGTTTTTTGACCAACGCTATAGATAAGGGAGCTGGGGTCCCGGAAGGGGTGTGCAAGCCCTTAAGCGGGAAGCCTGAACCTTCCGACCTGGCACCCACCTGGTGAATGCCAGGTCATAATACTCCCGACACGGCAGTTGGCGGGGGCCTGTTTGCGGGGCGCAGCTTTACAAGCGGCGCTTTCATTTAAATCCGGGGGACTCAGTATGCGTCCCCCGGCTCAAATCCGGTAGCGAAAAGGCGTGCCGGAGGTTCGTCTGGTTTTTCAATCGGGGCAGGCTCGCCTGTCCCCGGGACACAAAAAGGGAAAATTAAAGGGTTTAGATGTTCTTAGGGCTGAATGCCGGCATAGGTCTGCTCGCCGTGCTCATGGTTTCCTCTTTAATTGAGGCCATGGCGGGTTGCGGCTTTGCCGTTTATAACCTGGTTATCTTTAGAGTCCAGGCCCGAAGGGGTCCCCTGTTCGACCATAGTCCGCCGAAAAGGGGTGCTCCACCGCTACGCTTCCGCCCGGAGACCGTCTGATCTCCCGAACCTCCTTTTATTACCCTTCGACAGTGTCCCGTCATGGGCTGATGCGGCTTTTTGTCGTTTCAGCCAGAGAATCCTTTTCTTAAAGGTATTATGGCCGACCTGCTGGACCTCGCCCGTGATGGTGAAAAGGACGCCCCCCTTGCGTGGCGGATGCGCCCGCGCGACCTGGATGAGTTCGTCGGCCAGGAGCATATTATAGGTCCGGGCAGGATGCTGCGCCGCGCCATAGAGGCGGACAGGTTAAGCTCCGTCATCCTCTACGGCCCGCCTGGAAGCGGGAAGACGGCGCTCGCGCACGTCATCGCCGCGAAGACAAAGGCGGTATTCGAGCCGATGAACGCGGTGACGGCCGGGGTAGCCGACATAAGGCGCGTAACGGCCGCCGCGGAGAAGGAGCGCAGGCTGAGCGGCCGCAGGACGATACTTTTCATAGACGAGATACACCGCTTCAACCGTGCCCAGCAGGACGCCCTGCTGCCTGACGTCGAGAGCGGGAACGTGGTGCTCATTGGCGCGTCCACGGCAAACCCGTTCTTTTCGATAATACCGGCGCTCTCGTCCCGCTCCCGGATATTCGAGCTTAAACCGCTCGGCGAGGGGGACACGGGCCGGCTGATAGACCGCGCGCTTGCCGACAAGGAACGGGGGCTCGGCAAGTACAAGGTAGACCTCTCGCCGGACGCGCGGGAGTTCATTGTCTCCCGTTCCGAGGGCGACGCGAGACGCGCCCTGAACGCGCTCGAAATAGGTGTTCTGACGACCCCGCCGGATAAAGAAGGCATAATAAAATTCACCGCCGAGGTCGCGCAGGAATCGATACAGAAGAAGGCCGTTGTCTACGAGGAGGACGAGCACTACGATACGATATCGGCCTTCATAAAGAGCATGAGGGGCAGCGACCCCGACGCGGCCGCCTACTGGCTGGCGAAGATGATATACGCGGGCGAAGACCCGTTATTCATTGCGAGGCGGATAGTCATAGCTGCCTCGGAGGACGTGGGCAACGCCGACCCCATGGCCCTGACCGTCGCGGTATCGGCGCTGGGCGCGCTTGAGCATATAGGCATGCCGGAGGGCAGGATACCCCTGGCGCAGGCGGCCATCTATGTCGCGTGCGCGCCGAAGTCAAACGCGGCGTATGTCGCCATAGGCGACGCGATAAGAGACATCGAGCAGGGCAAGGTACAGAAGGTACCCGCGCACCTGCAGGACGCAAGCTATAAAGGCGCAAAACGCCTCGGAAGAGGCTCCGGGTACAAATACCCGCACGACTACCCCGGACACTGGGTTGAACAGGACTACATGACTGAAAAGAAGGAATACTACAGACCTGCCGAAGAAGGACACGAAAAAGAGATAAAGCGGATACTTGAGGACAGAAAAGCGAAAAGACGTACCGGACGCATTTAATTCCAAGGAGGTTTAGCGTTATGTTCTACTTATGGATTGCCGTGGCCGCCGTGGTTGGCCTTGTCATCGGCATGGTGATAAAGCGGGGGATGGCCGAAGGCAAGATAAAAGAGGCCGAGGAACAGGCAAAGAGGCTTATAAAGGACGCCGAGCGCGACGCCGAGACCAAAAAGAAGGAACTCCTTCTGGAGGCCAAGGACAAGCTCTACCAGCAGAGGTCGGACTTCGAGAAAGAGGTCAAGGACAGGCGCTCCGAGTTGAACGCGATCGAGAGGCGGCTTGTCCAGAAAGAGGACTTCCTGGATAAGCGCTCCGACCAATTCGACAAACGCGATTCCGACATCGTAAAGAAGGAAAAAGAGCTGGCCGGGCGCGAGAAGGCGCTTGCCGAGAAGGAGCAGAAATACGAGGAGGGCATACACGAGCAGCTTCGGCAGCTTGAGCGCATAGCGGGCATGAGCGCCGAGGAGGCCCGCAAGGAGTTGATGTCGAGGATGGAGGCGGAGGCTTCACTGGAAGCCGCCAAGACTATAAAGCGCATCGAGGAAGAGGCCAAAGCCACCGCGGACAAGAAGTCCAAGGAGATAATGGCGCTCGCCATCCAGCGCTACGCGAGCGACTATGTGGCGGAGACCACCACCTCGCTCGTCAACCTCCCCAACGACGAGATGAAGGGCCGCATAATAGGCCGCGAGGGCAGGAACATCCGGGCATTGGAAGCCGCGACGGGCATAGACCTTATAATTGACGACACGCCGCAGGCGGTCATCGTGTCCGGCTTCGACCCCGTCAGGCGCGAGGTCGCCCGCATCTCCATCGAGCGGCTCATGGCCGACGGCAGGATACACCCCGGCAGGATAGAAGAGGTCGTCGAGAAGGTGCGCAAGGAGCTTGACGAGGCCATGCGCGAGGAGGGCGAGAAGGCGGCCTT
>JAKAHE010000190.1 GCA_021815285.1 Nitrospirota bacterium | reverse complement strand
CCACTCCACTCCTTCGTCGGCAAGGATTGGTATTATCTGTTCGCTTACGGAGCCTTCCGATGGCCACATGCCTTTGGGCCGCCTCCCGAATACCTCCCCGAAACGCGAAAGCGCGCGACTGACCTGGGTCTTCGCGTCTTCCTGGTGCTGGAACCGCATCGGCAGGTTTATGCCGGGATTGGATACCCTGGCTATGTCGGTATCGCAGAGAAGGGGCAGTATCGGGTGATAATAAGGCGTCGCGGACAGCTCGATTCTGCCGTTTTCCCATAGTTCTTTGTATTCCGGGAGGATGAGGCGCATGACCTGCTTCTGCTTGTTTATCACGCCAAGCTTCTCGTCCTCCGTGAAATCCCGGCCCTTCGCTACGAGTCCTTTAAGGAACGGGTCGTTGTCCTTGAAGAGCGGGTCGAACCAGGCGAGGTTGAACCAGACCTGGAGGTCGAGGAAGTCCTGGTCGGAGAAATACCTTGTCATCCTGTCAAGCTCGAGGTCCGAGACGTCCCGTCCGCGCTTTAAGAGAAGCTCCCAGTAGCGCTCGTAGGGCTTTATCATGTTGTCCCAGTTGGCGAGGAAGAAATTCCGCAGGACGAATATCTTTTCGCTTTTGTCGAGCGCGGCGGCGGGCTTCAGCGAGTGGTCGAGGTAAATCCCCTCGACGCCGTTATCGCAGAGGTCGATTATCTGGTCTATGAGGGAGGGAACGAGGTTGAAGTTCTGGCGCACGCGGGGGAACTCCCGGAGGATGTGCGCCATGTCGTAGTAGTCCTTGATGCCGTGGAGCCTGACCCACGGCATGGCATACCGGCCCGTTACAAGGTCCTTGTAGTAGGGCTGGTGCATGTGCCAGAGGAAGATGACAGACAGCCTGTCGTCCATCACTCGTCCTCGTACTGATATACTGTCTCCCCGTCTTTTACAAGCCCCTGCTCGCGGGCGAGCTTTTCTATGCAGAGAGGATCCGTGCGAAGGGCCACGACCTGCGACTTGAGCGCCTGATTGGAGGATTTAAGGGCCGCTATTTCCGCATTCAGGGCGTCCCTCTGACGGCAGAGTTTCACGTAGCGTATGAAGCCCATCTGGCCCAGGAAGAAACTTAAGCATGCATAGAAGAGCACGCACGCGACTGCGGCCAGGGCAATCTGCCTCCGGCGCTTCGCCGCCGCCTCCCGCTCCTGCCTGTTCAAGTTTCTTTTTTTCATTTCTCTATGCTGTAGAAGACGCCCCCGCCCATGAACTTCGCTTCTTCGCCCAGTTCTTCCTCTATGCGGATAAGCTGGTTATACTTCGCAATGCGGTCGGTCCGCGAGAGCGAGCCGGTCTTTATCTGTCCTGCGTTGACCGCGACAGCCAGGTCTGCCAGCGTGGTGTCCTCCGTCTCTCCGGAACGGTGCGAAATTACATTTGTATAGCCCGCCCTTTTCGCCATCTCTATGGTATCCAGCGTCTCAGTCAGGGTGCCAATCTGGTTCAGCTTTATGAGTATGGAGTTTGCTATCCCGTCCTCGATGCCTTTTTTAAGTATCTTCGGGTTCGTGACGAATATGTCGTCGCCGACAATCTGGACTTTTTTGCCGAGCGCGGACGTAAGATTCTTCCAGCCATCCCAGTCCCCTTCGGCAAGGCCGTCCTCAATGGATATTATAGGATATTTTTTTACCCACGTCTCGTAAAATTTTATCATCTGGTCGGAGGATTTTTTCGACTTGTCAGACTTCTTGAAGACATAGGCTCCCTTCTCGTAGAACTCGCTCGCGGCGGCGTCTATGGCGAGCATTACGTCCTTGCCCGGCTTATAACCCGCCTTTTCTATCCCGGCGATTACCATCTCGACGGCCTCTTCGTTCGACTTGACGTTCGGCGCGAAACCGCCCTCGTCTCCGACGGATGTATTGTACCCCTTTGACTTCAGGACGCCTTTAAGCGCGTGGAAGACCTCGGCGCCCATGCGCACGGCTTCGGTTATGCTCCCGGCCCCGACCGGCATTATCAGGAATTCCTGGATGTCCACGTTATTGTCCGCGTGCGCGCCGCCGTTAAGTATGTTCATCTGCGGCACGGGCATTTCTTTTGCGTTCACACCGCCGATGTAACGGTAGAGCGGCTGACCTGCCTCTTCAGCCGATGCCTTGGCGACGGCAAGCGAGACGCCGAGTATCGCATTCGCCCCGAGCCTCGCCTTGTTCTCGGTGCCGTCCATATCAATCATCATCCTGTCGATAAACGCCTGCTCCGAGGACTCCAGACCCATAAGCTCCGGGCCTATCTCCTCGTTGACGTTATCGATTGCCTTCAGGACGCCCTTCCCGCCGTAACGCTTTTTATCGCCGTCCCGAAGTTCCAGCGCCTCGCGCTTGCCCGTTGACGCGCCCGACGGGACGCATGCGCGGCCCATCGCGCCGGTCTCAAGGATTACCTCCACTTCTATTGTCGGGTTGCCACGTGAATCAAGAATTTCCCTTGCAAAAACGTCCGCTATCTCGCCCATTATTTTCTCCTATTTTGTTATAAACTTTTCGCCCTCTTTAGACAGCGCTTCGAGGTCGTCGGCGCAGTTAGCCTCCACATAGAGCCGCACCACCGGCTCGGTGCCGGAGAGCCGCATGAGAAGCCAGGAGCCGTCGTCCAGGACAAACTTGTGTCCGTCTATCGTAACGCTTTTGACAACCTTGTGCCCTGCGAAACTTTGAGGCTGTTCCGCGAGTTTCTCCTTCAGCTTCTCCTTGAGCGCGTCCGTGAGGTTTATATTCACCCGCCTTGTCAGCACCTTGCCGGTCTTCTCGAAGAGCCTATCGAGCTGCTTCCTGAGCGACATCCCTTCACGGCATACCATCTCAAGCGCCAGGAGGCACGCGAGTATCCCGTCTTTCTCCGGCACATGGCCCTTGATGGACATCCCCGCGCTCTCCTCGCCGCCGATTGCAATCTTCCCCTCGGAGATAAGCTCGCCTATGAACTTGAAGCCTACAGGCGTCTCGTAGACTTCGCGCCCGTGGAGCTTCGCCACGCGGTCGATAAGGTGCGTTGTGGCAACGCTCCTGGCGGCCCCGCCCTGCCACCCGCGCACGCGGCAAAGGTAATCGAATGCAAGCGATATAAGCTCATTCGGCGTAATGAACTCGCCCTCCTCGTCCACGATGCCGAAACGGTCGGCATCGCCGTCCGTGGCAAGCCCAAGCCTGTAATCCCCGTCCACGACAATCCGGGTCAACTCCTCCAGGTATTCCTCCGCAGGCTCGGGGCGGTGTCCGCCGAAGTAAGGGTCTCGCCGGTCGTGCAGGACGGTAACTTCAAGCCCGGCTCCTTTCAGGAGCTTGTCGAGATAGCCGCGCGACGTGCCGTATATCGGGTCAACGGCAATCCTCGGCATCTTCTGCTGGATTATGGCGAAATCGATTATCTTCCTGAGCTGTTCCACGTATGGTTTCAGGATTGAAATCTCTTCGACGAGGCCGCTGTTTTTCGCCTCCTCGAAAGAAATCTCCTTCACCTTAGGGCTTGCCATGAGGGCGTTTGCCCGGTCTTCTATTTCTTTGGTCGTCTCAGGGAGCGCAGGCCCGCCCCAGTCGGGCGAGAACTTTATGCCGCTGTATTCGGGCGGGTTATGGGAGGCAGTTATATTTATGCCGCCGGAAGCCTTTCGCCTGAGTATCTCGAACGATACCGCGGGGGTGGGACAGTCCCTGTCGGAGAAGAAGCATTTTATGCCGTTCGCCGCAAGGACCTGCGCGGCTCTGCGGGCGAAGTATTCGGACTGGAAGCGTGTGTCGTAACCGATTACCATCCCGGAGCCGGATTCACCCTTGGCGTTTATATAATCCGCTATCGCCTGTGTTACTATCCGGACGTTCTCGACCGTGAAGCCGTCCGCGATGATGTCCCGCCAGCCGGAAGTGCCGAACTTGATGGTGGTCATTTATTCCTCGTGGGTTACCGGTATCGCAACGAGCGGCGCAACATCTTAAATTTATGCGTACAATAGCCTATGCCCCTTTGGTTCGGGCACC
>JAKAHE010000013.1 GCA_021815285.1 Nitrospirota bacterium | reverse complement strand
TGTGGGATAATATCTTGGAATACGCCAATGCGTCGCAGCAAGGCTCAGCACCTCGTTTACATCGAGACCTGGATATGCCCGTGCAAGTTGCATTGCGTATACAGCCGGAATGTGGAGCAGGCTGTTCTCCACAGATTTGACCAGTTCAGCTATTTTGTGGTTACTTGCCGGGATTATCTTATCGGATACTATACTTAGTATATTTATTGCCGCTTCCGTAGATTTCTTGCCAATTCCTCCTACCACTCTCGGAAGATTTTTCAGATTTTTCTCGGGAGAATGGAACCAGTCCCTCCGCGGTGCAACCGCTATTAATATATCTTCGTCGGGCTTCATGCCTGCGGCCATGAGTATAGGCTCTACAATGTCGTCTATCTGGTTAGGGGTAAGTGTGCTTTCAATGATTATAATATCCGGGTGTTTTTTGTCGGCGGGCTTTTTTGCTATTCTGCCTACGACATCCTTGAGCGGCCCATCCCATGGGTCTCCGTTCTTCTCGGTCGGTATGGCGACAAGATGCACTTTGACATCTTTTTTTATAAGCTCTTCCCAGTCGAATGTGGCCCTTAGCAGGCGTTCCTCTACCATCGGCTTTACTGAAAATCCCAGCCAATATTCGAGATTTGGTATCCTTACCTCGCCTTTATTTATCGAATTTACGATGTCATTGTTCGTGTCATAACAAATAACATGCACACCGTTCAGTGCGAAGTTTATCGCACTGGTGAATCCTATATAACCCGAACCCCAGACTGCCAGTTTCGCTTTGTTCAGCAACAGGTCTTTTTTATAGAGGTATGACACCGCCGCCCCCCTTGATTTTTCTCCTGCCAATATTTTTTTGGATTAAGATTATATAACCAAGTATGGTCTCGTAGTTATTCATCTTGCTCTTGCTTTCCTTTAGATCATACCTTAGGATGAGCGGAACCTCCGTAATTTTTGCATTGAGTCTTATCAACTTAACCAGCTTTTCAGGAGTTACGGTAAACCCAAGCCCTTTCAGTTCGATAAAGTTATTGCCAAACACATTTATTGCCCGTTTGATTATCGAGGCCCGATATGCCCTGTAGCCACAGGAGTAGTCGCGCAATCCCTCGACGGGAAAGCAGACTTTCATAAGCAGACTGGCCATGCGGCTGAAAAATCTTCTCTTAAACGTAAGTCCTATTTCCTTGCCACCCGTTGCATACCTTGAGGCGATAACCACGTCATATCCTTCTTGTATTTTCTGGCACATCGCTGGTATGAGAATCGGGTCCTGGGTACCGTCGGCATCAAGCCTGACGATTATATCGTCATCTCCGGAATGCTCGGTAGCAAACTCAAATCCGTCCCTTATCGTCTCTCCCAGCCCCCGGTTCATTTTGTGGGTTATTATGCTTATGGGGATAGAGGCCGAGAGCCTTTCAAGGATTTGCTGTGAACCGTCGCTGCTTCCATCGTTTACAGCTATTATTTTATAAGATAACCCTGCGGATGACAACGCATTTTTTATACTTATAATCAGGGATTCAAGACAGGGGGCTTCATTGAAGATGGGGAGGATTACGTTGATCCTCATGTTCTTTATGTTCTTTTCTTTCTAAAACGCGCTACATACGTAAGGTTTACATCGATAATTTTTAATCTAAAGGGCAAATATATTTCCTTTTCCAGTTCAAATTTATCTTTAAGCTTCACTAAAAGATCCCGCAAACACCAGACATGCTCATAAGCCATTACTTTATCATAATTTATTCCATATTTCTTGTTAAAATATCGGCGGGTCGTCAGTTCACGTCCGAGATTATAAAAAAAACCATCTTCGCATGGTAAGGCAACCAAAAATTCACCATCATCTTTTAATACACCCTCTACTTCTTTAATTACTGCATCAATATCCGAAATATGCTCAAGATTCTGCACCGAAACCACTCGTGAAAACGATGCTTTTTTATACGGTAGCTTGCGGGCATCACCCCTAACGCAGTATCCCCTTAATTGCCGCCATATTGGCGAATCTGAATAGATTGATGATAATTCGAGTGCAAAATATTTTCTTTTACGGATATTATTCACAAAATTATAATGATGTCCCCTTCCAAAGCCAATTTCAAGTGCTTTGCCTTCGGTATCTGACCTGGTTAAAAACTCAATCACCTCATTTCCGGAATTACTAATAAGATAACCCATAATTCCCGAATGGAGATCATCAAGTATTTTGGCGGATACTTTTTTGTAAGCAATTATATCGGGGTCTTTTTCACTAATATCTTTATATTTAATATGAAATTTTTTCCAAAACATGAAATTCTATTCCTACACCATTAAAAGAAGATGCCCTTAATTTACTAAGGGCATCTTCTTTATTCAGAGGATTGCCAATAATGGTTGTCAGGGCGCTTGTACACCTATCGTCTCGGTAGTCTCGCTGACATTCGTATTATCGATGGTGGCAGCGACCTTATAATGGTATACCGTGCCTGACGTGGCGGTACCATCGTCAAAAGATGTTGTGCCAGCCTGGACTTTTCCAACTACCGTATATGGTCCGCCATATGCAGTAGACCTTTCGATGTAATACCCAATTACATCCATGGAGCCTCTTGGTTGGCTAAGTGTGTTCAGCGGATCGTCGGGAGACATATTCCAGGTTACGGTTATATGGCCCGGACTTGAACCAGCGACTGCGTTCGGGACGGAGGGCGCTTGCGGATGCATTGTCGGATCCCATGCCGCAGCTGAATTACTGTCGGTATAACCAGATGTTATCATACTGTAGTCAAAAGTTCTAGCAAAGCACATGACTGGTTGGCTCGCTGTTATAACGGCGCTGCCCGTGCCATATATAGAGTTACGATATGGATCTATGCCACTGAATGAATTTGCTGCCAACGTTAGCTTAAGCGGGTTGTTTGCACTACTAATCAGTGAACCGTTCTGATCATAGAAGGTTAAGGTAACATTTACCGAGCTATTATTCGGGTTTACGATGTTTAAAAAGGTAGTATATCCCGAGGTGGGAGATGGGCTGTTAGGCGCCTGCCAGTTCTCAACATAGTATATATTACTTCTCGATATTGGCATTTTAATTGCCCAACCGTTATGCTCTTGGTCATAGTTTTGGGCCGCTCCGAACATCGTTGGCAGTGCGGACGTAATCATTACCCAGCCTTTTCTATCTAAATCGCTATTCTGGAACGAGGCATAACCCGTTTCAGCATTTGCGGAAACGGTATAATCTACTGCCGGGCCACGGGTAACCGTTCCGGTCGGTAACTTATACCAGGTATCCGTCAGGCCAATAGAAGACGTAGACGACGAATTCCTGACTTGGTACCATGTAGACCAGCCCTTTGGATAATTGGTAACAAAGTTAGAATCCGTGCTTGGATCAACTATTTGCCCGTTATTCATGTAAAAATTAGCAAAATCGACAGAATAAATTATGGGCGTTTGATCGTTGGTCGAGAACAATTGATATGAATAGTACGTCTCGAAAAGATGCGAACATGTTCCAACTAATTGCCTTGCCATAAATCCCAATATGGCCCCACCAGTCGCGTCAATCTCTATGGTTCCCTTTCGATTAACATTTGGGTTAACGCCGTAATCCTCGGGTTTAAAGCGAAGAGTGCCATGTGGATTCAAGGTCACGCCTGTCACATCATAAAGTGGGTTGTTATTAAGGTCAAAAATCTTTATTTCTAATGTAACAGCAGTTGTATTTGGATTATGCAACATAATGTATGTTCTTGAATCACGAGCACCAATGGTGGTATCGACGTCATACAATTCGTCCCACTCAAGGTTATATAGTGTAGAAGCTGCGGCAGATGCCGTCGGCATTTCCACAGAAGTCTGTTCTTGAAGCGCCGGTGTTTCACTGACGCCGTTAACTGTGAGATATTCCATACCCGTCAATATTCCACCTGCAGAAGATATCTCTATGCTGCCCTGGGCGGCGCTATTAGGATACGTCGATGGATTTATCTCCATACTCTGATGCGGGCTGAAGGTAAGTCCGCCTGAGTATGTGAGAGCACCACTCATATTATAGATATTCAGTGTTCCGGTAACTGAATTCGCCGTCGGGTTGTTTACCTCGTATGTCGTAACGTAGTACTGATCTGTCGTGTAATCCTGGAACGTGTACGGAGTCGGCGGGTTTGTGCCTGCGCCACAGTAAGATGCAATACCGGCAATGCCTGATACCGCAACGTTCGTGCGCGAATCGTAATACATACCGACCAAGTTCGCGGCTGGCGCCTGGCAGGTCGAGGTATCCAACGGGTCGGTCTGTCTTAAGACCTGCGCTCCGTCCTTTATAGTGCAGCCATCTGTATTCGGGTTATTCGGGTCGGTATGGACATAATACGGCTGGCCGCTATATGTTCCGGCGGCTACCCTGCCCTCTTCCTGGCCGTCGGACAGGCCGTCGTTGTCGCTGTCGGCCTTCGTCATATCGGTCGAGGCATTATGGTAGTTATAGGTATGCTGTTGGCCGCTTATGGCATCGGTATAGGTGCCGGAGCCGTTGTAAGTTCCGTTAAGTTCGTCGCCGTTGGCCAGACCGTCGCCGTCATAATCCGACGTTGACAGGCCATAGAGGGTGTAGAGATAATTCGTATAATTCGGGGTGCTTATCCCGCCGGGCTCTGTCCAAGTGGTGCCGTCGTAGACAGTGCCGTCGGTAACGATGCTGATCTTACTGCTGGTGGCAGTGGCTATGTTGCCGGACGCATCGGTAACGGTGGCATAGATTTTCCAATCGCCTGTTGGCTCTGGCGGCGTTATATTATACCCGCCGATATACGCAGGCCAGTTCCATGCGAGGGTCCCGTTATAGCTCCCGCCCGCGGTGGATATGGTGGCTGTCTGGGTAGCCAGAGGAACCAATACCGACGGGGTCAGGACATTGTAATAATACAATTTTACGGTAAGATTACCGGCGTTCGGGTCTGAAACGGTGTAATTAATCGTATAGGGTGTTGCCGTCGGGACGGTATCTGCGGCAGGAGTTAGCGAAGTAATGGACGGCGGCAACCCCTGATTAGCGACGAATACCGCTATGTTGCTCTTCTGGTTATTCGCAACATACAACTCCTGGCCGTTGTTTCCATAGCCAAGCGCCACGCCAGTAGGCGTACTGAGATAGCCCTGCGTAGCGCCGCCGGAATAATTGAATGCGGCACTCAGGGTGGCGCCGTTTATATCGAACTCCTGGACAACCTGCTGTAGAGAATCATCCACAAGAAGATGGTTAAAGATATTATCGTAAGCCACGTCGCTTACGCGAAGGAACAAGCCAAAAGCGTCGCCCTCGGATCCTATCGTCTGGTAGTATGTCGGTGCGGTCGTTATAGCATTCGTTGTATTATTATACACATAATACCACTTTTGAACCCTGTAGTTTCCCTGGTCGCCCACGTAAAAATACTGTGTAGTCGAGGTCCCTGAAACAGAGCTGCTTGCGAACGCAATGCCGGAAGGGAAATAGAAATATCCGCTCGTATTGCCTGAGCCGCCGAAAGATGAATTATAAGAACCGTCGGCATTATAGATAAGTATGTCATCGTTGTCGCCGTCAACGGCAAATATCTGCCCGGATGGTGCGACTGCAATGGCGTCAGGCATACTGACATTCGGCCCGGATGCGCCGCCGAGCTTGTTGGTGCTGCCCGTGCCGGACAAATTTGTCAGTGCGCCGGTTTTGTCATATATCCATACGCACTTGTTTGTGGAGTCTCCCACGAATATATTATTGGTATTAACGGCTATGCCGACCGGCGAGCCGCTGACTGAGAAGGAAAACTGGTAGTTATAATTTTTATCGTATTTCCTGACTGCGTAGCCGTTTCCTCCGGCATCGGTAACATAAATATCGCCGTTTGCAGGGTCGACCGCAATCTTGTCAGGCTGCATCAGACTACCTGAACTTATTGCCGTTGTGTATGTCCCGTATCCAGCTGCCCAGCTATTGACCGGGCCGATCGAAACGCCGAAGACAACGACCAGCAAACCTGCAAGGCAAAATAACCCGACTCTCCTCATAACCCACCGCCTTTTTGTTTTAAATTTTCAGAAAAAATAAGTTCTTGATTTATCGTCGCAGATTAAAAACTCTGTAAAATCAAAGCTATCTTCAATCGCATACAAAGCAATAACTATGCCAAATTATTAACAATCGGCCCATGAAAGGCTGCGCAACCCTCAATATCCCTAATTAAAAAAGAGAAAATAACCTTGAGAGGTTTTAAATTCAAAAAACGCTCCAAAACCGGAAATCCTCTTCAATATTTTTAAAAATTCAGCGAAATCAACCTGTTAAATTATGCAAACGGGGATTGGCCGCGCCTCGTCGTCAGTATTGCAATCAGTATTTTCACTCAAACCGTCTGAGTGTTTTTGCTCAAATCCTGAATAATTTGATGCCGGCCCTTGCCTTGCTCTTAAGCTCGGAGAGCGATTTCAGGCCCCTGATACCCTTCCAGATATACCCTGGCCTGAGATAGAAGTCCTTGTATCCCTTGTGCAGGAGTTCCACGAGCTCCTCCCTGGTAAGATATTCGTCCCATACCTTAGGTGTAAAACCCGGCTTTGGATCCCTGGCGAATTCACGCCAGTAATCATCCTTCAGTACGCCTCTTTCAAACCCCATGCGGTAGAGGTCCGTCTCCGGGAATGGCGTGGTAATGGCCAGGTGCAGGTAATCCGGCGCAAGTTCCGCCGCCAGGCGCAGGCTTTCCTCCATCTGCGCCCTTGTCTCGCCCGGGGAGCCTATCATGAAATACGCCAGGATGGATATTCCCGCGTCCTTTGTCTCCCTGAATGTCCGGCGCACCTGCTCCACGGTTATCCCTTTCCTGAGCGTCTTTATCACCTCCGGGCTTCCCGCCTCGACGCCGTAGTGGATTCTCTCGCAGCCGGCGTCCTTCATGGCGGCAAGCATCTCCGGGGTTATGGTGTCCACCCTCGCCCGGACGTCCCAGCCGATATTCAGGCCCCGTTCCCTTATCTCCCGGCATATCTCGAATACCCGTTCTTTTTTTACGGTAAAGGTGTCGTCGTAGATTAAAATCTCGTTTATCCCAAGGCCGGCGCAACCCTCCATCTCGTCTACTACATTCATGGCAGGACGGGGGCGGAAGCGCTTGCCGAGGTGCGGCCTGTCGCAGAAAAGGCACCTGTAGGGGCAGCCCCGGCTGGTTATCATGGTGGTCACGGGCTGTGTTTTTGCGATGAGCGAGTAGTATTTCCTGTAGGGCGTAAGGTCTCTTGCCGGGAAGGGAAGCGAGCCCAGGTCTTCTATGAGCGGGGGATTGCCGGTATTTATAATCTCCCCGTCATGCCGGAATACAAGGCCCCGTATTTTCCTTAGCGCGGCGGGATTATGCAGGTTGCTTACAAGAGCCGAGAAGACCTCCTCCCCCTCGCCAAGCACCAGGAAGTCCACGCCTGGAAGGTTTATAGTCTCCTCCGGGTAGATATACGGGTGCGGCCCGCCCATTACGACCGTTATTTCCCTGTCTGTCTCCTTCACGAGCATTGCGGTCTTGTGGGCGTCCACGAGCGTGAAGGTCGTGGCCGTAATCCCGACGACATCCGGCCTCTCGAGCGCGATGCGGTTTTTAAGGGCCGGGTAGTCGAGTTCCTCTACGACGGCGTCTATTACCTTTATCTCGTGCGGAGTGTTCTCGCGGGCATAGGCCGCGACGTAAAGTATGCCGAGCGGCGGGTTATACCCGCGCTCCTCGTCGACAATTGACGGTATGTTGTTCGTAATAAGGTTAATCTGGGGCGGGTTTACGAGGAGGACTTTCAAAACATGCCTACCTTATCCACCGGTCTCTCCTGACCATGACGTCCGTAATAAGGCCGATGAAGCCTATCTGAAAGCCGAGAAGCACGGCGAGAAGCCCGGCCTCGGTGATCCTGTGGAAACGTATAAGCGTCACCGTGACGTGATATATCCCCACGGCCAGGAAAAGGAGGCTCGCGGGCAGGAAAACTTTCAACGGGTTGAAGTAGCATATCACCCGGACGATAAGTAGGAAGAAGTTTGAAAAATCCTTAAGCGGCCTTATCTTCGATTTGCCCCTTGAGCGGACGAGGTAGTTTATGGGGACGTATTTTACGTTATATCCGTCTGAGAGAAGCGCGAGCGTTATGGTGGTGGTGAAGGAAAATCCGGACGGCAGCAGGTGAAAATACTTGAGCGCCAGCTCTTTTTTAAACGCCCTGAGGCCGGAGTTAAGGTCGGGTATCTTCGTCTCGGAGAGGTAGTCCGCAAGCTTCTTCAGAATAAACTTCGCAGGGCGTCTAAGAAGCGGGATATTCACATCCTTTCCGGTCCTCGCGCCGACGACCATGTCGTAGCCTTCGTCCATGCCGGAAAGGAGCGCCGGTATCGTCTCCGGCGGATATGTTCCGTCAGCGTCCATTATAACGACGACATCTCCTTTCGCGCTTCTTATGCCGGTTTTCAGCGACGCCCCGTAACCCTTGTTCTCCGGGTGCGTAAGGATTACCGCGCCCTGTCCGACAAGCTTTGCGGCGGTGCCGTCGGAGGAGCCGTCGTCCACGACTATTATCTCGTATTCATGGCCGGAGCGGCTCAGGGTCTCGCGTATCTTGTTTACGACGTCCCTTATCGAGCCTGCCTCGTTATATGCCGGTATGATTATGCTTACCATTTAGACTTCACGCTTGCATCCTTTTATTTCCACATCCGCCTTGGCGTGCGCCCCGCCTGACGCATCCAGTCTCTTTTTCCTTTTCCTGTAATACCTTATCCCGAAATACGCCGCGAAATAGGATATTATGGAGGCCACCAGCCCCGCTACGGTCGTCCCTATGCCGAACGCATACGCATAGGGCTTGAACTCCCTGACAAAGCCCTTCCAGAAGGCTATTTCCCATACGTCGTGTCTGGACATCTGGTTTATGAACTGCGCCGATATGCGGCTGTAGTTCATAGGCGGGATATCGAAGCCCATGGCCCGCATGGCGGATACCGTAAGCCATGTCGGCACGATATAGACGAAGGCTATCGTCCAGGGGTTGTTGATAAACGTCCCGGTCAGCGCCACCACCTTGTTAAGCCGGAATATCCAGGCCAAGGCAAGGATGATTATCCAGTGTATGCCGAGAAACGGCGAAAAAGCGACGAATACGCCCACGGCGAACGACCTTGCAAGGTCGTGCGGGGTTTCGTCCAGGTGCAGTATATGTCTTATGCCTTCTTTTAGTTTCACAATCGTCCGAAATGCTCGTAGCCCCTGGCTTTTAGCGCCGTTCTTCTTCCCCCTGCCGATTCCATATACACCGGCCCGGCCTCGAGAACCTCTCCAATCTTCGTGAAGGCGACCCCGGCCTTTTTCCCAAGCGAGGCCAGCATCCGCTCCGCCGATTGCCGGGCGCGCACCGACTGCACATCCCTGGAAGCCGCTGGATTCCCGTTTTCGCGGGAATGGCGGGGAATTTTTTGCCGACCTGCCGTAAAGAGAAGCTCGTAATCCTCGCCGCCTGAGAGCGCAAGCTCGACCGCCCGCTCCCTGCCTGCGTACGCCGCAAGCTCTTCCGAGAGCGGCAACCTGTCTTCGTATATGACCGCCCCGGCGCCGGACGCATTGAGGACGCGCAGGAGGTCGGAGGATAGTCCGTCGCTTACGTCTATCATGGCGGTTGCGATTCCGGCCTTCCCGATGAGCCTCCCGGCCTTAGCGCGCGCCTGCGGTCTCAAGTGCCGGGAGACGAGGTATCTGGCTTCCTTAGTCCCCCTCGCCCCAGTCTTTAATATTTCCAGGCCCGCCGTGGAATCTCCCAGCGTTCCGGTAACCCATATCCCATCGCCCGGCTTGGCGCCCGACCTCATCACCGCCCGGCCACGCTCCACACGGCCTGTTATGGAGATATTTATGAAAAGCGGCCCCGGAGTAGCGGAAGTGTCCCCGCCGGCGAGAATTATTCCGGACTCCCTCGCCGCTTCAGCCATCCCGGCGAAAATACCCCTAAACTCGCCCTCGCCCATGTCTCCCGGCGCGGCTATCGAGACGAGGTAGAAAAGCGGCTCCCCGCCCATCGCGGCTATGTCGCTCAGGTTCGACTGGAGGGCCTTGTATCCCAGGTCGCCAAGTCCCGTATACGAGAGGTCGAAATGAACGCCTTCGACAAGCAGGTCTGTGGAGGCAAGCATATCATACCGGGTCCCCACGCCCGATTTTTCGCCGCCTTCTGCCCCTTCTCCCCCCACTGCCCACCTGCCGCCGCCCAGCCTGAAGACCGCGGCGTCGTCTCCGATGCCAGCCAGGAGCTTGAATTCCGGAACGCGCCGACGCCTTCTTCCCACCATCCCGGCTATTTTCCCGATAGCCCCGAACTCGCCGACATCATGCAAGGTCAAAAACGGATTCTTCACTTCGTTCAGAATGACAGACTTTCCCCGTATCCGCCTGCCCGGGTTCATTTCAGAAGGGCTATCTCAAGCACCTCGTCCATGTGCTCGACAAATCTTATCTCAAGGCTTTTGCGGACGATCTTCGGTATGTCCTCTATGTCCTTCGCATTCCTTTTCGGAACTATGACCGTCTTTATGCCCGCGCGCCTTGCGGCGAGCGTTTTCTCCTTAAGGCCGCCTATCGGCAGGACCCTGCCCCGCAGCGTAATCTCTCCGGTCATGGCGACGTCCTTGCTTACGGGCCTGCCGGTAAGGGCGGAGGTAATCGCGGTTCCCATGGTCACGCCCGCGGAAGGGCCGTCCTTCGGTATGGCCCCCGCCGGTACATGTATGTGGAGGTCGGTCTTCCCGAAGACGTCCTCCTTGATTCCCAGGTTCGGGGCCTTGGAGCGGACGTATGAGAGCGCGGCCTGGGCGGACTCCTTCATCACCTCTCCCAGGTGCCCGGTAAGGGTCAGGCTCCCCTTGCCCTTCATCGTCGTTGCCTCTATGAAGAGTATGTCCCCGCCGGTCTCCGTCCAGGCAAGGCCGGTGGCGACGCCCACCTCGTCCTTCTCGCGTTCTTCCTCCGGAAGGTAGCGCGGCGGGCCGACGTATTTCTGGAGTTCCTTGGGGGTTATGTGTATCGGGCCTTTCTTGCCCTCGGCGATCTTTCTTGCCACCTTCCTGCATATGTTTGCGACCTCGCGCTCCAGGTTCCTTAAGCCCGACTCCCTGGTATACTGGGATATGAGCTGCGTCAGGGCCTGGTCGGAGATGACGATGTCCTTGTCCGTGACGCCGTTCTCGTTCAACTGCCGAGGTATAAGGTATTTCAGCGCGATGCCCTTCTTTTCCTCCTCCGTATAGCCGGCGAGGTGTATGGTCTCCATCCTGTCCTTCAGGGCCGGGATGATCGGGTCTGCAAGGTTCGCGGTGGTGATGAACATGACGTTCGACAAGTCGAACGGCACGGCAAGGTAGTGATCCACGAAGGCGAAGTTCTGCTCCGGGTCCAAGACTTCGAGCAGTGCGGCGGACGGGTCTCCACGGAAGTCCGCGCCGACCTTGTCAACCTCGTCGAGCATGAAGACGGGGTTATTCGTGTTGCACTGCCTGATCCCCTGGATTATCCTGCCCGGAAGCGCGCCGACGTATGTCCTTCTGTGCCCGCGTATCTCGGCCTCGTCCCGTATGCCGCCAAGGGACATCCGGAAGAACTCGCGCCCGAGCGCCCTTGCGATGGACTTCCCAAGCGACGTCTTGCCAACGCCCGGCGGCCCGACGAAACAGAGTATCGGGCCTTTCAGCTTCTCCTTGAGCTTCCTGACGGAGAGGTATTCGAGTATCCTGTCCTTTACCTTTTCCAGGTCGTAGTGGTCCTCGTCGAGTATCTTCTTCGCGGCGTTAATGTCAAGGTTGTCCTGTGTGCTCCTCGCCCAGGGAAGCTCTGCCAGTGTCTCGATGTAGGATCGTATGACGGCGGATTCGGCGGCGTCCGGGTGCATTCTCTCGAGGCGCTTTAACTGCTTCTCCGCCTCGGCCATGACCTTCTCCGGCATCTTCGCCTCTTCAACCTTCTTTCTGAGGTCGTTCATCTCCTCGGTGCGCTCGTCGGTCTCGCCGAGTTCCTTCTGGATGGCCTTCAACTGCTCCCGGAGGAAATACTCCCTCTGGCTCTTGTCTATCTCTCCCCTGGCCGACGCCTGAATCTTCTGCTGCATCGTCAGGACTTCGAGCTCCTTGGAGATTATCTCGTTTACCTTTGTCAGCCGCGCCCTGGGGTCTGAAATCTCGAGCACCTCCTGGGCCGTCTCAACCTTCAGGCCGAGGTTCGAGGCGACGAGGTCTGCAAGCTTGCCGGGGTCGTCGATGTTCTCCACTATGACCATGATGTCCGGCAGGAGCATCTTGCCGAGCGAGATCATCTTCTCGAGCTGCTCCTTTACGTTCCGCATCAGGGCCTCGACCTCGAGCGTCAGCTTTGGCTCCTTCGGCTCAACGACCTTCTCGATGTTCACGAGGAAGTAAGGCTCGGTCTGGATGTAATCCTTTATAGTTGCCTTGGACATGCCCTGGACGAGTATCTTCACCCGCCCGTCCGGCAGCTTCAGCATACGCATTATCATCCCCACCGTGCCAATGCTGTAGAGGTCTTTCGGCTCAGGGTTTTCGGTATTCAGGTCCTTCTGCGCCACGAGCAGGATAAGCCTGTTCCCGGACAGCGCGTCGTCGATTGCCTTTATGGACATGTCCCTGCCGACGAAGAGCGGCAGTATCATGTACGGGAAAATGACGATATCCCGTATGGGCAGAAGGGGAAGCCTGTCCGGTATCTCTACCTGCTGCTGTTCTTCCTGGGGTTGTTCGTTTTGTTCGGCCACTATGCTCTGGTCTCCTTTGGTAGCTGCCCCGCTCATGGGGCACTTTTAGAATTCGCCCGATAAATCGGGCAGCTACAATCTCTCTATCTGTATCTTTATCGGTTCGCCGCGCTTTTCCTTGATCTTCGGGAACGTCACGGTCAGGACGCCCCTTTGATATACCGCTCTGCCCTCCTTCGGGTTTATCGGGACGGTTATTCTGATTATCCTCCGAAACGGCTCGAAGGACCGCTCCATGCAGAGGTAGTTCACCCTTTCGCTCTCGCTCAGCCTCTCGCGCTTGATTCCCTCGATGGTCAGGAAACCGTGAAATATGCAGATGCTTATAAATGACGGGTCTATTCCTGGCAGGTCCGCCTCCACTACCACGCTCTCCTTCGTCTCGTAGAGGTCGAGAAGCGGCCCGGACGTCTCGCCAAGGCCGGAGTTTTTTTCGTCCTCCTCTATAAGCCTTAAGAGGTTCTTGAACTCCTCGCCCATAACGCTGGTCGGGAAACCGACTTTCTTTACGGCCATCTAAGCCTCCCCGCGCACACGCAATCTACTCCAGATTCAGCCCCTTTATATATTTTCTGAACTCGCCGCCCAGACCCGCGTCCTTCAGGGCGTATTCCACCGTAGCCTTTAAAAACCCGAGCTTGTCCCCTGCGTCATAGCGAACGCCCCTGAACCGGCAGGCATAGACGGGCCGCTCCTTCATCAGGCCCTGGAGCGCGTCGGTGAGTTGTATCTCTCCGCCCTTGCCGGGCCTCGTTTCCTTCAATTGCTCGAAGATGTCCGGCGTCAGGACGTACCGGCCAATTATGGCGAGGTTGGACGGCGCCTTTTCCACGGATGGCTTCTCGACCATGTCCCGCACCTGGTATACCCCGCGCTCCACCTCTATCGCGTCGATTATGCCGTAGCTCGATACGGCCTCTTTCGGCACCTCGCATATCGCCACCACCGGGGAGCGGTATTTCTCGTAGACGTCCATGAGCTGCTTGGTGGCGGGCGTCTTTGCGTCTATTATGTCGTCGGAGAGTATGACGGCGAAAGGCTCGCCGTCTATCGAAGGCTCCGAGCACAATACCGCGTGCCCGAGCCCCAGGGCCTTTTTCTGGCGGATGTAGGAGAAATGCACCATATTGGAGATCCTCTCCACCTCCGCCAGGAGCTTCAGCTTGTTTTTCTCCCTGAGCTCGTATTCCAGCTCGAAGGATATGTCGAAGTGGTCCTCGATGGCGCGCTTTCCCCTGCCGGTGATGATGATCACCTCGTCCACCCCGGAGGCCACGGCCTCCTCGACGCCATACTGTATAAGGGGCTTGTCAACGAGGGGCAGCATCTCCTTGGGCGATGCCTTTGTCGCCGGAAGGAACCGGGTGCCGAGGCCCGCAGCCGGGAAAACGGCCTTCCTTATGCTGTCCTTCTTCTCCTTCAAAAGGCTCGGACCTCCCCGATTCGCCAGGACGATTTAATACTGCCGCAACGCTTAAGTTTAATTAAAACAAGAGTAAAAGTCAAACTTATTCAGTAAGTTTCCTGTATATCTCTTCTGTCTGGCGGATTGCGGCGGAGACGTCGCCGTCGTTGTCGATTATCCACGAGGCGTATTTCTTCTTTTCGTCCAGGGGCATCTGCGCCTCGATCCTCAGAAGCGCCTCCTCCGGCGTCAGGCGGCAGTTTTTTATCAGCCTCTCCACCTGCGTCTCTTTCCGGCACCATACGACAATCAGGCCGTCCATCCTGCGCCACGCGCCCGATTCTATAAGCAGCGCGGCGTCGAATATCACGAGCGCGCCAGGCTCATTTGCCATTATCCCGCCGACAATCTCAGCCTCGCGGCGGAATATCTCCGGGTGAACCACGCCCTCCAGGACGGAGCGCTTCTCATGGTCGCGGAAGACTATATCCCCCAGGGCCTTCCTGTCTATATGTCCGTCCGAGGAGAGAATCCTCCTGCCGAATAACCTTACGGTAGCGCGGTAGGCATCGGTACCCGGCATGAGCGCCTCGCGCGCCAGCAGGTCGGCGTCTATTATGCGCGCGCCCATCTCGCCGAGGACGCGGCTTACCGTGCTTTTCCCGGATGCTATGCCCCCCGTGAGGCCGATTTTCTTCATTTTACCCTTCTTCTGCGGCCCTGAAAGGCCCTTTCCGCTACAATTTATTATAACCCGTTTTTACTTCCCGGTGTCAAAAATTCGGCATTGTGAAGTCTCGCAATGTCTGGTAAGATTCTAAAGTTGCAGATAACATATGCGTAAAACCGTTTTCATACTAACCGCCTTTATTGCCCTGGCGCAGACGGCGTTTGCCGCGCCTTCCGTGCGCCAGAGGTTTAACCTGAGTTTTTCCCCGCCCCTGACAGCCGTAAGCCGGTTCAATTCCGGCGGCGAGCTTCTCGCCGTCCAGCTCTCGCCAAAGGGCGACCAGCCGTCGCGCATTATCGCCGTCAGCCGCAGGGGCGGGCTTAAGCTTGTCGAGGACCTCGCGGCCAGGAAAACCCTTACCGTCCCCGGCCAAAGGCTCTGGATAGCCGGTAGACCGGCTTCCGACGGGGCCTTGCATGCTTCGGAGGAGCTCCCGGTTATCCGCCGCCAGGTATGGCTCGCCAGATCCGGGGAGTGTTACGCCGTCGCCTGTTTTGCAACCGGCGGCTGGTATGAGCTTCGCTACATGGACAAAGACGGGAAACTCCTCTTCATCGCCGCGCCAAAGGACGACTACGGCCTTGCCTCCGTAATCATATCCGACGACGGCTCCCGCGTCCTTATCGACGACGAGACCCCGCCCTACAGCATGACAAAACCCGGGCAGAGGCTGTATCTGTACGACAGAAACGGAAAACTGCTCATGGACAGGGACGCGGGCGAGAACCTCGACGGCTGGCTCGACGCGCAGGACGGCTTCATGGCGCGGGACGGGAGCTGTTTCATCGCCCCGATGGGCATGGGGAAAAGGCAATGCTCGTCGGTTGTCCTGCTGGACGGAAACGGAAAGCAGCTATGGGATAAGTCCTATTTCCCGCGACACATCATAGAGGGCGACTCAGGCGGCCTCTTCCGCGTGCGCGGAGGGAATCTCTCGTTCATAAACTTTATAGACAGGCAGGGCGACCTGAAGACCGTCGAGCGCAAGGGATACGGCTTTGAGCTTATGCTCTCGAAGGACGCGAAAAAGGCGTACATGATGATATTCAAACCCTTCGACGTGAAAAACACCGACCTGGACGGGCAGATCAAGGCCGCGTTCCCGGGAGCTGATGTTATTGCCGTAAACCTCCCTGAACTCGCCGCCACAGCCGGCGGCCAGGGTTCCGCCACCAAACCCGCTCCGGCCAGCGCCTCGGACGTAAAGGTAGCGCTTTCTCCGGACGGGAAAAGCTTTATCTGCTATGCAAGCCGCGCCGCAATGGGCATGCAGGAAACTGTCCTCAAGCTCTTCGGCGAAGACCAGGCGCTGCTCTGGAAGAAATACTTATTCCAGGCTGGCATAGTGCCGAAATTCACGGGCAGCCGCGATTTCCTCCTGAAGTTCGGCTATCCGATAAAAAGACTCGCCTTCTTCTCGCCTGATTAGAGCCTAAGCTCAAACAAATGTCATTCCGAGGCAACCGCCGAAGTATCCGCATTTCTATCATCCCTCTCCCTGTAAGCCGAAGAATCCACCTTTCTATTATCCCTCTCCCTGTAATGGGAGAGGGCTGGGAGAGGGCGCCTATTTCCCTTCGCCCTCTCCCGGCCTTCGGCCACCCTCCCCCACGAGCGGGGAGGGGAAAATCAAACCCGTCATTCCCGCGAAAGCGGGAATCCAGGAATTTTGTCTGTCATTCTGAGCAACGCGAAGAATCTGCTTTCTGCTTTCGTAGCTGCCCGATTCATCGGGCGACTTTAAACCGCCCCATAAATGGGGCAGCTACAAAACCGGGAATGGCGGATGTAATTGACTCATATCATGCAATAACCTTCAAGAGCAAATATCATCGGTCGGGAAAGTTCACTGTCAGTAGCAGTTCCGGATTCGTTATTTAGCATGCCGATTGTTAAGAAAAAAAAGGAAATTAGCGCGTTTTTCAGCCGGTATCGGGAATGGCGCGAAAAATGCCCTGAAACAGGCCGTTTTACGCCAAAAACCGGGCGCGGGGAAGGCTTAGAATTCCTCCCCCGGCGCAAGGTATCTCCACTTCCCCCCGGGCAGGTTCTCAAGCCGGATTTTCCCGATTCTGACACGCTTTAGGCCGACCACCTCAAGCCCCACCTGCTCGCACATCCTGCGTATCTGGCGCTTCTTCCCCTGCTTCAGGACGAACCGCAGCTAGAT
>JAKAHE010000189.1 GCA_021815285.1 Nitrospirota bacterium | reverse complement strand
GGTCCGTATCGCCCGCAAGGTATATCCTCTTGCCTTCCACAGTGAATATATATCCCACCCAGTTGTTGCCCTTCGGGTGGAACTTCTTGTTCGTGTTGTACGAAGGCACCGCCTCTATTTCCACGCCCGCTTCAGTAATCCTGTCGCCAGGTTTTACCTTTCTGATATTTCCATTCAGCTTTCCCTCGCAGTCCCCCGGCGCGACGATTATCGTGCCGCTCTTAACTATTTTCTTTACGTCGTCCGGAGAGCAGTGGTCGTAGTGTTCATGGGTAATCAGGATAAGGTCTGCCTTCGGCAGGCCGTCTTTAAGCTGGAACGGGTCGGTATAGATGACCTTGCCGCCGGATTCTATCTTGAACGTGTCGTGCCCGAGCCATTTCATCTTGTCGAGCATATCAACCTCCATTATGCGCCCCTGCTTTAAAAATGTTATCACCCTGGAAGACCCGTGTCAAAAATCGTTTTATCCGGATTTGTGGCACTTGAAGCAGTGCCGCTTCGGCGGATGTCCTTTTTTGAGCGGACTGCCGCCGCCGGGGCCGTGGCAGGGCGCGCAGGCCAGAATGTCGTTAAGGTTTTTATGTATTGCGTCTGACGGCATGAGTGGCGGCTTTCGGGCGGTTGCGTTTAAATAGAATAAAAAACCGACTACGGCTAAAATAACCGCGGCAAACAAAATATCTCTTTTTTTCATGCCACTCCCCCGGAAAGCGGATTCTTCGGCTAACGCCAAAGTAATGACAACATTCGCTTAATCACCGCGGCCCCGTTACTTTATCAGCCGCCTCCTGATGAATTTTATCGCCGTCCATGAGCTGATGAGCGTAAATACAATCATCCAGAGCGTATCTATAATCAGACCGGGATAAAAATATCCGGTGGCGAGCGCGCGCGATACGTTCACGGCGTGTATGAGCGGCGTAAACCACGCGACGTTCATTACCCATCCGGGAAGAGTCGAAAGCGGGAAAAATATCCCGGAGAAGAAGAACATGGGCGATATGACGAGACTGAAATAATAGGCATAATAGTCGTAAGACGGGACGAACGCGGTTACTATGAGGGCCATGGAGGCGAACATCAGGCTCATAAGGATATACAGAACCGGCGAGAGGACAAGCCATGGAGAATTCATAAGGCCGAAAGCGGCGAGCACCGGAAGCATTATGATGGCGGATATGAAACCCTTTGTAGCTCCCCAGAGGATGTCGCCCGCCGCTACCTCGTCTATATTCACAGGGGTTACAATAATGGCGTCGTATGACTTCTGTGTGCTCATGCGCGTAAACGAGCCGAAGGTACACTCAAACGACGCCGCATTCATTGCGGCTGAGATTACAAGGCCCGGCGCTATGAATTTTATATACGGGACTCCGCCGACATTCCTTACGAACCTCCCAAGCCCAAGCCCGAAGGCAAGAAGGAAGAGGATCGGCTCCGCGAGGTTCCCGACAAGACTGGCCTTATAGAACTTCAGCCAGGCGTCCCGGTTCCTCTGCCAGACCTTGAACGCGCGCCGCCCTACCTGCGGGGGCCTGAAAAATTCCTTCATTCCCGAAGTTCCCTCCCGGTGAGCTTGAGGAACACGTCCTCGAGCGTGGCTGGCCTGTGAACAAAACCGCCCTTTGTAAAGCGCGCAAGCCTTGCGATGATTAAATCTCCGTCCGCACTGTTGATAAAAAGCGTATCTCCGGATATTTCGTAGTTGTAATCAGCGCCCGATAGCGCATTAATCACCTCCGCCTCTCCCTCCTCCGGAACGGGCAGTTCCACAACGCTTCCCTTCGCGTATTTATCAACCAGTTCCTGCGGCGTGCCAAGCGCAAGTATCCTGCCTTCGTCCATGACCACGAGCCTGTCGCACAGATGCGCCGCCTCGTCCATGTAGTGCGTTGTCAACACCATCGTCCGCCCCTGGCGCTTCTGCTCTTTCAACTTCTGCCAGATAAGGTGCCTTGCCTGCGGGTCGAGCCCTGTCGTAGGCTCGTCGAGCATTATGAGGTCGGAGTCGTTTATCAGCGCCCTGGCCAGCATAAGCCGCCTCTTCATGCCTCCGGAGAGTTTCGTTATCTTCTCGTCCCTCTTATCCAGGAGCGACATCATCTCAAGGAGAGACGCGGCGCGTTTCATGGCTTCAGCCTTCGGTATGTCGAAATACCTGGCGTAGACACGGAGGTTCTCGATAACAGAGAGGTCCGGGTCCAGGTTATTTTCCTGCGGCACAACGCCAAGCCGGGACTTGATTTTCCTTTCGTTTCCGCGAAGTTCCATGTCGAAAATCTTCAGCGTGCCGCCGGTAATGGTAACATAGCCCTGGAGCATGTTCATGGTTGTGGTCTTGCCCGCGCCGTTGGGGCCGAGGAACCCGAAACACTCCGCACGCTTTACGGTAAAATCTATACCCTTTACCGCCGGGTATCCGGAATATTCCTTGCGCAGACCGATGGCTTCTATGATATTATCAGAACCCACGTAAACGAACCGCCTTCGACACTTTTTCGATTGCAATTGCGTAAGATGCCACCCTCATGCTTACATTATTCTGCGCCGACACTTCCTTTACCAGCTCATAGGCGTCGAGCATCATCTTCTTGAGCTTCCTGTTTACACGCTCCTCTTCCCAGAACGCGGACTGCAAGTCCTGCGCCCACTCGAAATACGACACTAAAACGCCGCCAGCGTTAGCAAGAATGTCCGGGACGACATACACGCCCTTTTCCTGAAGGATATTGTCGGCCTCAGGAGAAGTCGGGATGTTCGCGCCCTCCACGACGACCGAGCATTTCAGCTTTGCCGCGTTATGCCCCATTATCACGCATTCCATAGCCGCCGGTATAAGAACCTCGCAAGGCAGTTCGAGCAGTTCCTCGTTCGTGATATAGTCCGCACCGCTAAAACCTTTGAGCGAGCCGGTATCGTCCTTGTGCATAGTTACGCGGTAGACATTGAGGCCGTTCGGGGTGTAAAGAGCGCCCTTGCTGTCGGATATTGCTATAATTTTACAGCCCTCGTCGGCGAGAAGCCTCGCGGCAGTCCCTCCGACATTTCCCATCCCCTGCACGGCCACTCTTGCGCCCTGTATATCGATTTTTCTGTCCTTCAGCGCCAGTTTTGCAAGGTAAGTAACGCCCCTGCCCGTGGCCTCGATGCGCCCGACGGAACCGCCAAGCTCGACAGGTTTGCCAGTGACAGCCGCAGGCGTGTATCCGTGTCTTTTCGAGTATTCGTCCATTATCCACGCCATTACCTGCGGGTTTGTGTTCATATCCGGCGCGGGTATGTCGAGGTTCGGGCCTATGCTGTCGCTTATTCGCGTTATGAAAGAGCGCGTCAGCCTCTCCATCTCTCCCTTTGAAAGAGTTTTCGGGTCGCAGGTAACGCCTCCCTTGGCGCCGCCGAACGGGATGTCGATAAGCGCGGTCTTCCATGTCATTGCCGCCGCCAGCGCCCTTATTTCTCCCAAATTGACCTTCGGATGATAACGTATTCCGCCCTTCATAGGGCCGCGCGTCTGGTTGTGCTGGACACGGTATCCGACGAATATTTCCACTCGCCCGTCGTCCATCTTGAGAGGTATCTGGACTTTTATCTCCCGGAACGGCACCTTCAGGAAAGTCCTCATCTCGTGGTCGAGATTTATCTTATCCGCCACAATATCGACGTTATGATTCAGAATCCTCTCGGTCTCGGACCGCTCCCACGCCTCTTCTACAATCCCCATGAACCCTCCTCTCAGGGAAATATCTTCCCCGGATTAAGTATCCCATCAGGGTCGAAAACAGATTTTATTTTCTTTTGCAGGCCAATCTCCGCGGCGGAGAGTTCCATGCCGATATACGGTAATTTCGTAAGCCCTACTCCGTGCTCTCCGGAAATCGTCCCGCCGAGAGAGAGCACCAGCCTGAACACCTCCGATACCGCCTCTTCCGCAGCCTTGAGCCGCTCCGGGTCGGCCCTGTCAGTCATCACGTTTACGTGAATATTGCCGTCCCCGGCATGACAGAAGCACATTAATTTCT
>JAKAHE010000188.1 GCA_021815285.1 Nitrospirota bacterium | reverse complement strand
TGAGTATGCTTACAGACCAGGAAGTCCGCCAGGCTCCGTCGCCGGAGTGCCTGTTTCCGAATGGCTTTTCAGGAGATTTTCCTGAATATGGCTATCCAGAGACCCGTTCTGCGGGATATTTACCTGCCCTTTCCCCGGCGGGAGGGGGTCTTGAAACAGAGCATAAAATGCCGCCCCGGGAGCATATCGCCCCATTGCCGGATGGCCCGGGGACGCGATTTATATCGCCCAGTTCCCTTGCAGACCACGCGCTTTTAAAAAATGCCGGACACGCCGAGGGTTCGGCGGCTGTCGGCAGGCTCGTGCACGAGGCGCTTGAATCCTATGGGAAAACAGGCGGTTATAACATCGGAGCGTTGCCGTCGTTTGCCCGGTCATCCGCAAAAGAGGCCGCCGAAGCGGAGAAAATACTTGCCAATTTGCTGTCCATGCCGCATATAAAAGAGCTTTTTTCCGCACCCGCCTACCGAGAGCTTCCGCTCCTTTTCAGGGCCGGGGGCGGCATAATATACGGTTTTGCCGACCTCGTTATCGTCGAAGACGGCGTTGCCAGGGTAATAGACTTCAAGACAGGCATGGCGAATATCCCGGAAGATATATGCGTCCGGGCATACAGGCCGCAGCTTGAGGCGTATGCAAAGGCCGTCGGCGCAGTTTTCGGCACAGGGGTTGTAAAGAAGTATATTTTAATTGCCGAAACGGGTAAATTGCTGCCTGTATAGCTTTTTCCCTTTACCAAATCGCGTTTTTCTGGCATATAAATATAAAGTTTTGACTTTCTTGTCCCGTTTTTGTATATTTCGGGTTTGTCCGTTTTCTTTTGTCTTAGAATAAGTTGAAGTATAATTAGAACTTGTGGTGTCTAAACGGGGAGGAATTATGGCTATCAGAGTGGGTATAAACGGTTTCGGACGCATCGGCAGGAATGTTTTCAGGGCGGCTTACGGGAACACGGATATAGAATTTGTCGCGGTAAACGACCTTACGGACTCCGCGACGCTCGGGCATCTGCTTAAGCACGACTCCGTCCACGGCACCTTTAACGCGGACGTGAAGGTAAAGAAAGACTCGATACTGGTCGATGGCAGGGAGATAAAGGTGCTGGCCCAGACAGACCCGGCGAAGCTCACGTGGAAGGATATGGGCGTTGATGTCGTAATCGAGTCCACAGGCCGTTTCGTGGACAAGGCCGGGGCGTCCAGGCACCTGGAAGCCGGGGCGAAAAAGGTCGTTATATCCGCCCCGGCAAAGGAGCCGGACATAACGATCGTCCTGGGCGTGAACGAATCCCAGTACGACAAAAAGAAGCACAATATAATATCGAACGCCTCCTGCACGACGAACTGCCTCGCCCCGCTTGCAAAGGTGATAGACGACAACTTCGGCATAGTCAAGGGACTTATGACCACCGTCCATGCCTATACAGCCGACCAGCGTCTGCAGGACTCCCCGCACAAGGACTTAAGGCGCGCCAGGGCCGCGGGCGTATCCATGATACCCACGACAACCGGAGCCGCGCGCGCGATAGGCCTGGTGCTCCCGCACCTGAAGGGCAAGCTCGACGGTTTCTCCATGCGCGTCCCGACGCCTAACGTGTCCATTGTGGACCTTGTCGCGGAAGTGAAGAAGCCGACGACCAGGGAGGAAGTAAACGCTGCTCTGAAGGCGGCGGCAAAAGGGCCTCTGAAGGGCATACTTGCCTACTCGGATGAGCCGCTCGTCTCGATTGATTTGTGCGGCAACCCCAACTCCTCCATCGTCGATTCCCAGCTTACGACCGTCATGGAGGGTAATATGGTGAAGACCCTCTCATGGTACGACAACGAATGGGGCTATTCCTGCCGGCTTCGGGACCTCGTCCTTTTCATGTTCGGGAAGCTGAAGAAGAGGAGATAATCTGTAGGGCGCGATGAATCGCGCCCCTTTGAACCGGGGGTATCCGCGCATGAACAAGATGACTATCGAAGACCTGGAAATTAAAAACAAGCGGCTCTTCATCCGTGTTGACTTCAACGTGCCGCTCGACGAGAACCAGAACATAACCGACGACACGCGAATCCGTTCGGCGCTGCCCACCATAAACTATGCGATAGACGGCGGGGCCATGATAATCCTGGCCTCGCACCTGGGTCGCCCCAAGGGGAAGCCGGACACTAAATACAGCCTGCTCCCGGTGGCCAAGAGGCTCCAGCGCCTGCTCGACCGCGAGGTGATATTCCTCAAGGACTGCACAGGCCCGGAGACGGAGGAAGCGGTATCGAGAATGAAACCGGGAGATGTAGCGCTGCTCGAGAACCTGCGTTTCCACATCGAAGAGGAAAAGAACGACCCGGCGTTCGCCAGGAAGCTCGCCTCCCTCTGTGATTTTTATGTCAACGACGCCTTCGGCACGGCGCACCGCGCCCACGCCTCCACGGAAGGTATAACGCATTACGTCGATCAATCCGTCGCCGGGTTCCTCCTGAAACGCGAAGTGGACTACCTCCAGGGCGCTGTGGCGAACCCCGTCCGTCCGTTTGTGGCAATCCTCGGCGGGGCCAAGGTCTCAGGCAAGATAGGCGTTATCGAGAACCTCCAGGACAAGGTGGACAAGGTCATAATAGGCGGCGGCATGGCGTTCACGTTCATAAAGGCGATGGGCTACGAAGTCGGGGATTCGATGGTCGAAGAGGGGATGCTCGACGTTGCGAACCAGATACGCCTGAAGGCCAAGGAGCGCGGGGTGAAGTTCTACCTGCCTGTAGACTGCGTCGTCGCGCAGACTATGGAGGCGGGTTCCGAGACGAAGATTGTCACCTCCCAGGAGATACCGAAGGGCTGGCGCGCTCTCGACATAGGCCCGGCGTCCGTAAAGCTTTTCTCCGAGGCGCTGGGGAACGCCAAGACCATCATATGGAACGGCCCGATGGGCGTATTCGAGATGGACGCATATTCAAGGGGCACGACCGCAGTGGCGCACGCCGTCGCGGACTCCTACGCGCTCTCGATTGTCGGCGGCGGAGACACGGACCTTGCCGTCCACAAGGCCGGAGAGTCCGAGAACATGTCGTTTATCTCCACCGGCGGCGGGGCGTCGCTCGAGCTCCTGGAGGGCAAGGAGCTTCCGGGGCTTGCATCGCTGACGGAAAAGGCGTAATGGCCAACTCCATACAAGACGTTACCGGGCGCAACTCGAAGACGCGGCCCGACCCTATCGCCATCATAGAGAAATACTACACCCCCGGCACAAAATCCTATGAATATATAATCCTGCACGGGCGGATGGTGGCGGACAAGGCCCTCGCAATAGCAAAGGCGGTGCACTGGCTTCCGCCGGAGATGATGTTCATCGAAGAGGCCTCGCTCCTTCACGACATAGGCATTTTCATGTGCGACTCTCCGCACCTGGGCTGCGCAGGCAGCTATCCATACGTCGCCCACGGATACCTTGGAAGACAGATCCTCGAAGACGAGGGCTATCCCCTGCACGCGCTGGTCTGCGAAAGGCACGTCGGCTGCGGCCTTAAGCTTTCGGAAATAAAGGCGGCTAACCTGCCGGTGCCGGAGAGGGAGATGATGCCGATCACGACGGAGGAGGAGATAATCTGCTTCGCGGACAAGTTCTTTCCGGTGACGCCGGAGAGGATGCTCACGGAGCAGAGCCTCGAGGACGCGCGGGAGATGGTCGCGGCTTTCGGCGAGCGTTCTCTGAAAACCTTCGACCGTTGGGCGGCGAAATTCGGAATAACCTGACATATGGATTCTTCACTTCGTTCAAGATGACATCGAAACCATGCTCCCTCTGACCGATTACATAAAAATCTTCACCGCGCTCGTCTCCATCGTAGACCCCGTCGGCGCGGTGCCGATACTCGTGGGCCTGACAGAGGGCATGGCCGATAGCGAGAGGAAGAACATCGCCCGCGTAACCGGACTTTCCGTCGGGGCCATACTTGTCGGTTCGGCCTTGTTCGGTCGGGTAATCCTGAGCGTTTTCGGGATAAGCATCGGCTCGTTCAAGATAGGCGGCGGGATAATAATCCTCCTGATGGCCGTCTCCATGATG
>JAKAHE010000187.1 GCA_021815285.1 Nitrospirota bacterium | reverse complement strand
ATCAGGCCGCCGGGCACGGATGAAAGCTTCATTACCTGCTGGTATTTTATTTCCGCCTGGTACCTCTTGGCCTCGGCGGAGAGAACCTTGGCGTTAAGGTCGTTCAAGGCGGCCAGGGTTATGTTTGAACTGCGATCTCCTCCGACTATGCTCTCGGAGCGCTTGAAATTCTCAAGCGAATCGGCGCTTTCGTTCATCCGGTCTTTTATCTTGTCCAGCTCGCCGTTCAGCCAGGCCATGTAGCTCCTTGCGGGCGCCGTCCTCATGTCTATATCCTGGTCGACGAATGCCTGGACGGTCTCGTTTGCGACCTGGGCGGCAAGTTCAGGATCCCTGGATTCATAGCTGACATTGACAAGACTGCTGTTTTTTACCGTCTCCACGCTAAGGCGGCTCTCGAACGCCTTTATTGCGCTTTCCATGGACGGGCTCCGGTCCGAATCTCCCTTTCCCAGCAAACCCAGGAGGAAAAAGGGTCTTCCATTCCGCTGCGGCCTGTCCAGATGGAGGTTTTCGATAACATTTCTTGCTATGGCCTCGCTTTTTATTATGTTCACCTGCGTCTGGAGGTAGGCCGCCATATCCACCTGGTTTTCCATCTGCTGATTCTGGATATTGAACTGAAGGTTCGGCTGCCCAATGTAAACCTGCGCTGTCGCCTTGTATACCGGAGTCATGGTGAAGGTTACCGCCGCCACGGCAATGACGAAGGACGCGAATATGGCGGCAACGGAAACCCTCCGCTTGCTCAGTATCATCAGGTAATCTCTAAGGCCCAGGTCTTCCTTCATATATGTCCCCTTCCGGTTTGGTTAAAAGAAGCTCTCAGGCACCGATATTACGTCGTCCGGCTGCAACTGGAAATCCATGCCGACCCTTATTTTCTCGTCCTTGCCGTCCACCTTCCTGATCAATGTCGTCCTGCCGGGAGCGGCCTTGTCCGTAAGCCCCTGCGCCAGGGCAATCGCCTTAATCACGGTGCTCCCTTCTTCAAACTTATACGCGCCGGGCATCTTGACCTCTCCGGTTACATAAATGAAGCCGCTCTTTGTAACGAATATGTTATCTCCGTCCTGCACGTAGAGGTTTTCGGCCATGTTCCCTTTTTCCATCATCTCTTTTAAATTCAATGTAATATATGTGCTGTCCGGGTTGTGCCCGGATGTCCCGGCTTCCAGCCCCGGCCCGGCTGCGGCGCCGCCCGTCTCGTTTGCGGCAGGAAGCGCTGCCGGCGTGCCGGCATCAGGGGCGGCATTCTTTATTTTCCTTTTTATGATTATGCGGTTTCCGGCCTTGTCCGTAAGCCCTCCCGCCTTGGAAATTATGTCGAGAATCGTCGCGTTTGAGGTCAGCGTATATACACCGGGTTTTGCGACCTCGCCCAGGATGGTTACCTGCTTGCTTTTGTATTCCTGGACGAAAACGGTGACGTGCGGGTCTATAATATAGCCCTGCGCAAGCCTCTGGCCTATCTTGTGTTCCGCCTCGCCCGGCGTCATACCCGCCACCTTTATTTTGCCTATCAACGGCACGCTGATCATGCCATTGCCGCTTATCCTGGCCGTGGTTGCGAGGTCGTCGTTTTCGTATACCGTAATCTTAAGCAGATCGCCTGGGCCTAAAATATAATCCTGGGCCATTGCAGGTTTCCCGGCCATAAGCATTCCGGCCAGGGTAATAAAGACAAATAAAATGCGCATTCCCCTCATATCGCCCTCTCCCTCCGATGTAAAACCGCCCTGCTTCAGGCGCATTGTTGCCGCGCAGCCCGGTTTTGACGCAACAGATTGGGAAATTTAGGCCCGGAGACAGCTTTGATTTGATGTCCGATGGGAGGGTTCTGCAATGACTGGGTCTGGCCGCACAGACCAAAACCCCTCCTTTTTCTCTCCAATCCCGCTGCACCCCCGCCGTCCCGCAGGGCCATGGCACACCTCGATTGTTCGGATAAGCTGCTTTTTCCGCCAAATAAATAAAATGAACCGTTTTCAGTGGAGAATTTCTCGAGAAAGAACGTGTGCTCTTGAAACGAATTTCTATCCGGGAAGGTCGTCTTGCTTAAGCCCCGATTACAATCGGCTATATTTTATTTACTTAAACTATAGCACTTGCCGGGGAGTTGTCAAATTGTGAAGCGCCTTGGTTTTCTGGGCGGGATGAAAGGGAAAGATACTTCTTATTTTCGCCTCTTTTTCAGTTCCGCATAAACTTCCGATGGGGTTACGCCGGCCTCGGAAAGGGCGACAAGCGAATGAAACCACAGGTCGGCTGTCTCGTATACAAGCTCTTCTTTCGACCGGTTCTTGGACGCTATTACAACCTCCGCCGCCTCCTCGCCCACCTTTTTTAAGATAACATCCTTCCCTCTGGCGAAGAGGCCGCTTACGTAAGAACCCTCGGCAGGGTTGGATTTCCTGTCCATGATTACGCCGTAAACTTTGTCGAGAATGTCGCTCCCGGAGTATACGTCGGAGGCGTCGAATTTCTTTTCGCCGACATCCGTTACGCCGTCCGCCTCTATCCTGGTGTAAAAACAGCTCCTGTTACCGGTATGGCAGGCCGCGGTCTTCTGCTCCACCTTGAAGAGCAGGCAGTCCGCATCGCAGTCGTAATAGGCCTCCTTGACTTTCTGTGTATGCCCGGAGGTCTCGCCCTTCAGCCAGAGTTTCTGCCGGGAGCGGCTCCAGTAATGGCAAAGCCCCGTCTCGAGCGTCTTCTCGAGCGACACCCTGTTCATAAACGCCATCATCAGGACGGCGCCGTCCTCGTAGTCCTGCACGATGGCGGGAATAAGCCCGTCCTTGTCGAATTTAAGCCGGGATACGTCGAATGTCATAATTTATATCCTATCATCCTTAAGAAATCTTTCCGCTTCTGCACGTCTTCCGGCCCTTCGACGCCCTTCGGCGGGAAGCCATCGATTACACCCATTATCCCGCGGCCAAGCTCCGTCTGGGCGATTATCACCTCCAGGGGGTTCGCCGTCGCGCAGAAGATATTCACGACTTCGCGGCAGTTCTTTACGGCGTTTAAGACGTTCACCGGGAAGCAGTCCTTCAGCATGATGCAGAACGAGTGCCCACAGGCGACATTCTTCAAGTTCTCAATCGCCGCGGCCTTCATATCCTCGTCCGTGCCCTCGACCCTTATCAGGCAAGGTCCGGACGCCTCCGTGAACGCGACCCCGAATTTTGGCCCCGGCATAGCGTTTACCATTATCTCGTATAAATCCTCCGCGGTCTTAATGAAATGGCTCTGGCCGATAATTACGTTGCAGTTCTCGGGGATGTTGATTTTTACGGCGGAGAAGTCCATATAGGCCTCCTGCTATTTTGAAATTCGTTTATAATGAAGTGTCAAGCCTAATATAGCGACAGTTAAAATATCATCCTCTCCCAATTTTGCTTCTGCAATGGTATCCGGTTGAAAAGTGTTTTGACGTGCAGTCCATATAAGAGTATTATCATTTATCAAATTAGCTTTAATTGGGTATGGCTTTTCATCATCCCAATTATACGGGTTCCCACCCCAACATATATACTGATCGCCTTCTTTAGAAATTTCAACCATGCCTAATTTTGGGTCTCCATTCAATGCCCATTTGCCCAATATTCTATTAAGGTTTACATCTTTTGCGCCATGTTCTTTTAAAAGAGAAACCATCTTTTTGTTCTTTTGCGCTTCTGCATAGAACATTGCGGAACATCCTTCCTCGTTTTTAATATCTGGGTTCATTCCGGCATCTAAAAAGTTTTCAACGGCAACAATATCGCTATTCTTCGCACGTCCAACAAATGAATCGGCAGTAAATTCTATATTTAGTTTCTTGAGATTGCTTCTTGCCTTCTCCTGTTTGCTTTCACAAGCCGAAACAAGAATGACAAAAACCGCGAGTATGATAAAAGTTTTGCGCATGGATGGGGAGCCTCCACTTTTAGGCAAATTCAAGATGGAGTTCTTTATGGAATACTTTTGCAAGGCGCTCAAGTGTTTTAAGCGTGGGGTTGCTTTTCCCTGGCCTTTCAAGACGCTGATAAGCTTGATATGATATCGGA
>JAKAHE010000012.1:2070-17560 GCA_021815285.1 Nitrospirota bacterium | reverse complement strand
TAGGTTGGCTGGTAAATTTTACCAGTCCGCGTATTTCGTCCCGTCCAGCGCGGTGCCTGTTGAGAGCGAGTAGACGTCGAACACGTCCTGCCCGCCCCAGACGGTGCTGTCAGGGTCGTCCGCGTTGCTCCTCATGCCCCATTTCGCCTTCCCCGTCATAGGGTCTACCGGGATTTTGCGCAGGAGCCTGATTTTCTTAGGCATCTGCGGCGCGCCCGCCACTACTATCCCGGGGTTCTGAAGCGTTATGAGCTTTGTCAGGTCATCGAGCGTCTTCGGGTATCCGGTGTCTCCGGCCTGCTTGGCAATCAGGCCCTCGTCCGACAGCTTCTTATATTCGTCGATTGCGTCGCGCATCTCCCGCAATTCGTCCCTTAATATCGCCTCCTTGTCCCGCTTTATGGACATGCGGTAAATCGGCATCGCCACGGACGCCAGGATGGACATAACAACCATTACAACCACAAGCTCGGTCAGTGTAATGCCGCGCTCGTTAAAACATTTTGTTACTGCCGGTCTTTTCATGTCTCACTTTCGCCTTCCACGCTTACCTTACATACAATGTGCCCGTCTTGAGGTCCGCCGGGACCGTAGCGCCATGCACGTCCTTCAGGTCGTTCTGCTTGAACACCAGCGGGCTGATGCCCGGGGCGATGCCCTTGAATGTCAGGGAGAAGAGGTTCCCGGAACCGGCAATCCCGGGTATTCTTCCAAGCCTTGTGAGCATCACCTTTATCAGCCCGATTTTTTCGTTTGCGCTGGCCATGAAAGATGTAGGCTGCTTGTCCACGTTCATGAAATTGCCCTCCGTCGCCTTTACGAACTTGACGAGTTTCGGGTTGTAGATTATCGAAAGCGGCGCCTCGAACGTAGAGTCCAGGTTCGTTGCCTTGACGTCTATGGTTATTTCCTGGCCCACGCCGACCGGCGTTACCTCCGGCGAGAACGAAAGCGTGCCCACGCGCCCTATTTTATTGAGCGTCGGCACGGATTGCGGCGGCGTTTCAACCGGTTTCTCCGCCGGTGTTGTCTTGGTTCCCGGTTTTGCGGGCGCCCCAGGCTTTGCGGGCGCGCCGGGCTTGGCAGGCGTTTGAGGCTGGCCGGGGCCGGGTTTGGCGGGTTTGGACGGCTCTGCGGCAGGGCCTGCCGGGGCCGCGGGCGTCGGGGCCTGGGATACCTCGGACTCAGGGGCTGCCTCCGTCTCGGGGATGGAGAGGTTCGTCTTCTTTTCCTCGAACAGGGGTTTCGTGTCGTATGCCTGTTCCGTCCCGGACCAGAAAGACGTATCACGCTGGCTCGGGAGTTCGAGCGGCCTGATTATGTGCGGCGTGAGCGTCATTACCAGCTCGCGCTTGCTGTTCGGGCCGATGACATTGTCCGAGAACAGCTTGCCGAGGATGGGTATGTCCATTAACCCTGCGAGTCCACTATTGCTGATATTTGTGGAATTGTCCATCAGGCCGCCGATTATGACGGTCTCGCCGTCTCTTAAGCTCAAGGTTGTCTCCGCCGTGGTGGTGTTGAATGTCGGCTCGCTCTGGCCGCCCACGTTGATGCTCCCGCCAAGCGAGCTTACCTCGAGCGTCACCTTGAGCTTCACGTCTCCGCCGATGCCGATATCCGGCACGACTGTGAGCTTTATGCCTATGTCTCTGTACTCGAAGGTTGACGTAGTTATCGCGCCCGCGACTGCCGTGCCCGTCTGGACGGGTATCCTGCTGCCTATGAGTATCTTCGCGGGCTGGTTATTGAGCGCGCGTATCTGCGGGTTTGTCAGGGTCTCGGCCTTGGCGAACGTCTCGGAGAGCGTGGCCGTGGCGGAAGGATATTGAAGCCAGATGTTATTCGCCGTCTTTCCATTTTTTGTGACAAGATTGGTGATGTTGGTTACAATCGAAGTAGGCAGCGAGGTAGTCGTTGTTGTAGTGCCGGATGTCGAGGTCCCGGATGATATGCTCGGCACCATGCCCAGGGCTGGCGGGACGTACGTGCCCGTAACCGACGTGGGCCAGGAAATCCCGTAGTTCGTCGTGTTCGGCCCCCTGTCCACGGACATGACGTCGCAGTCTATGATGACCTCGGAGTCCTGCCGGTCGTTCGCCTCTATGAGCTTCTCCGCGAGCTTCAGCTTGTCCGGAGTCTCCCGGAGCGTAATGGAATTGAGGGTGTCGTTTATTATTATCCGCCGCGTCTCAAGCATCGTGCGCAGGATATTCACCATGTCCTTCGCCTGGATGTGAGAGAGGTAGAATGTTTTAATCTTCAAGTCCTGATACTGGTCTTCCTTGGCCTTCGTCTTGGGGATTATTATTATGGCGTCTTCTGCGATCTTTTTCATGAAGAGCTTGTTTGTGGCAAGGAGCAGGTTCAACGCCTCCTTGAAAGAAACGTCTTTTGCGAAGACGGTAACCGGCTGGTTCTTCACGTCTTCGTCGAAGAGGATGCTGATTCCGGAAATCTTCGAGAGAAACTCGAATACCTCCTTCAGTTTCGCGTCCTTGAAGGACAGCGTTATGGGCTCATTCGACGCAAGCGTGAGTTCGTCCTCCTCGTTTTCCTGCGCCTTCCGCTTCGTTATCTCCTCAACATATTTTTTGGCAATCTTGTTTTCAGGGTCGATGTCGAGCACACTGTAGAACTCGTTTACGGCCTCGCTGGGCCTTCCCGCGGCGAGATAGCTCCTGCCGTCGGAAATATACTCCTGTATTTTCTTAAGCTTTTTGGCCGCCTTGATGAGCTGGCGCGCCTTGGCGCTTCCCGGGTCGTAGATATCCGCCTGCCCGGCCTCGAAAAGAGCGGCGTCGGGATTTTTCTCCTTGAGATAATATGCGGCCCTGTCCATGTGCCGGAGGGCGGCCTCCTGCTGGACTCTCGTAAGCCTTGTCCTGAAGGTTATGTTGTCAGGGTCGTGCTGGAGCGCATCCCGGTAGTACGCCACTGCCCGGTCCAGGTCTCCCTCCACGGAGTATTGTTCCCCTTTCTTGAAAGCGACATCCCCTGCGCAGCCCGCAAGGACCACGCATACGAGGGCGAGCGCCATGGAAAATCTGGTGAGCCTTTGCATGTTCCCCCTTTCAGGAAAAAACCTGTATCTATCTTAACGAAAAATTGTTCAAAGGATCCACTGAAGGCTTTTGCGCCGCCGCGCCACTGGCTGCCAGCGCACCCGGCAGCACGATCCCTGGCCGCATGCCCATCGGGCCGGGGAGCCTCCTGCCGGCGGAGCCGGGAAAGCCCATCCCCGGAGTCGGCATCCTTCTCGCGTACGGATTGTAACCCATTCCGCCCATCGTCGGGCCTACGCCACCGCCATATCCGGGAGAAGGATAGACCTCGGCGGATGCGTTTTTGGAGAAATTCGTGTTGATCTTTACGGAGACGCCCGTCGTCTTGTCCGATATGGTGACGGAATTATCGGTCACGTCCGTCAGGTAATAGGTCCTTGTTATCTTGCCGCCCTTGGCCACCACATAGTTTTCCTGCCCAAGGGACAGGAAAACGTCCGTCCGCAGTTTTCTCTTAAGAAAACCCATGACCTTTATTTTGTTCATCTCCTCGCGGGCGTTGTCCGCGGCTATCTCCGCAGGCGATTTCGGAGGCGGCGGCGGCGGAAGAGGCTTAAGAGGAGTCACGGTAATGTTTCCCTTGCCCTTGGCCCCAAGCCCGCCCTTGCCGATAAGCTTGGGAAGAGAAGGCTTCACGTATACCGGGGCGAAGATGTTCCTTGACGCCGTAAAATCGACCTTCGGCCTGTTCAGAAGATCGAGGTTGACGGTAATGGCCTTCCTGGGAATGACGGCCCTTGCGGCTCGTTTATCCGCAGGCGCGGAAACAACAGTTTTTTTCGAGGAGCCGGAGTATATTCTCATGAATATCACTACGCCCAGGAGGGCGAAAAGCGATGCCGCGAATACGGCTTTTTTCTTGTCCTTCATCATGACCTCACGTAGGCGCTGAGGCCGAGGGTGACGGATATGTCGCCCGTTTTTCTGCTGCCATTGAAGCCAAGACGGTCTATTGTCAGAAACAGGGAAGAATTCTCCATGTCGTAAATAAGCTTTCGGACGTTTCTATAGCTGCCGGATACCGGCATGGAAAAGACAATCTGGTCGATGTCTCCGTGCGCCACCTGTCTCTTCTCCACGCTTATCGAATTACTTTCCACCCCGTCTTCACGAGCCATCTTGAAAATATCCTTTATTATTCCCGTGTAATCAGATTTTGCCGGAAGCATTTTCTTGAAGGAGTCAAGCTGCTCCTTGCCGTGCCCGAAAGAGGCGTAAAGCCGGTACTCGGCCTGTTTCGCCATTATTGCCCGTCGGTTATCCTGAAGCCTTGTCTCAAGGCCTGAGGCCATAGCCTGGGCGGGTTTTGTCTTAAGCAGGTAAAATCCTCCGTTTACCAGGAGCATGACTCCAAGAAGAAGCGCCAGCGCCTGCGCCTTACGGTCCTTCGCTATCAGCCGGCCCCATTCCTTCAATGCAGTCCCTCCTTGTTATTGTATGGGCTCTTGAAGGTGTGCGAGCCGTCCGGGCTGTATCTTATTACCAGGCCGAACGTCTGAAGGGTCTTTCCGGTGTCCTTGTCCACCATAACCCTGTTTGAATGAAAAGTAGGCGGTATCTCTTCGAAATACTTGGATTTTGTAAGCCTGTCTATAAATTCCATCAACCTGTCCGATGAAACGGCGTTTCCGGAAATATCGATATTCAGAGACTGGAAATCCGGGGTTATGTTGTCTATGCCAACACCTTCCGGCACCACCTCCTCGAGCCGGTTTAAAAAAGCCGTCCAGGAAAAAACCCGTATGGCGATGACGCCGTTGGCAAAATCAGCCTCGCCGAGCGCCGCCCTTACGTCAGCGGCGTTGACGCCTTTTTCGATTACCGCAAGCTTTGAGTCCATCTCGGAGGCTATTTTCTTTTGCACCGAGAGCTGTTTGGAAAATACGCCTGCCTTCTGCGCCGAGTTGCTGTACGTGCCCAGGATGTAAGCAAAGACCAGGGCCGAGGCCACGATTGCGGCGGCAAGGGCCAGGTAGACCTTCCTTGCCAGCAGGTATTCTCTTGATGCGAAGTTTATCTCTATACGCATAATATTTCCGTCAGATCTCCAGGGCCGCGCCGCAGGCCGCTGAAAAACAGGCCGGCAGATTCGTAACCGCCCCAGGCTGTACAGCGCTCGCAAGCGAAAATACCCGCGCGTCTATACCGGACCTCGCGGAGGCCTCCCTGGCAAGTTCGTTCACGCCTCCGGCATCGCCCGTAATGTATACCGTCCGGACAGGCGCCGAAGAAAAGTTTTCTTTATAATAAACAAGAGATGCGTTCAATTCCCGGAGAATCCGTATAACATCCATGAAGTATTCTCCGTCATCGAGCTTCCCCAGGTCTTTAAGCCGCATGAAATGCGGGGAGCCTTTCGAGAATATGATTACCGAAAGCTTGCCCGCGGAAAGGTTCATTAATGCGAAATCGGCCTCGTCGCCCAGTTCTCTGGCAACATTGGCGCTGAAGAGATTCCAGATGGAAAAGGTCGCAAGCCCCAGTCTTTTTGCGTTCAGGCCCGCGCCGGCAAGGGCGCTCCGGTACTGGGAGAGTATTTCCGTCTTTATTATCGAGACAAGGTAGCGGTGCTGCTCCTTTTCGTTCACGGCAAACTTGCCCAGGTACTGCCACCTTAGCGTGGCCAGGTCTATCTCGAACGGCAGGATTTTTTTCAGCCGCCACTTCAGCATCTGCTCTGCATCGTCTTTTTTGGGAGCGGAATCGAAATCCAGCACCTGAACCCTTGCGACATAATCCGGAAGAGCGACGGCCGTATGGCTCCCGCGCGCGTTGCCGTTCAAAAGGCCCCTGACGGCCGCCGTGAATTCCGGGACATCGCGGAGGTTCGGTTCCGTGAAGGAGTCCTGGACAAGCCCATCGGGAAGCGGGACTTCCTTAAGCCACTGCACCTCGAAAGCGCCGCCGTTTTTTTTCAGTTTCGCGGCCCGGAGCGCCTTCTGGCTTATCTCAAGGCCGAGGTTCTTTTTAAGCGAAAACATAAATTACTCCACGAACGTAACCCTGTTTATCTCGCGCAGGGTAGTCTCTCCGGCGAATGCCTTCTGAAGCGCGGACTGCCTCAGGGTGCTCATGCCTTCTTCAAGCGCCGCTTTCCTGAGTTCTGAAACGGGCCGCCTCTCGAGCATCATCTCCTTTATGCGGTCGGTAAGATCAAGGAATTCCGTAATGGCCTTCCTGCCACTGTACCCGGTTCCGTTGCACTCCGCGCAGCCCCTGCCTTCATAAAACACGACACCCCTTTTCACCACGTCGTCGTAATCAAGCCCGGAGTCCGCGATAATCTCCCTGGAGAGCTTGGCCGGGCGTTTGCAGTTGAGGCAAATCATCCTGACGAGCCTCTGGGCCAGGATGCAGTTAAGCGAGCTCACGAAGTTATAAGGCTCCACGCCCATGTTTGTGAACCGCCCTATGACGTCGAAGGCGTTGTTCGCATGGACGGTGGTAAAGACGAGGTGCCCAGTCAGGGCCGCAGCGACCGCTATCTGTGCGGTTTCAGGGTCTCGTATCTCGCCGACAAGTATCTTGTCCGGGTCGTGCCTCAGTATCGAACGCAGCCCGCGCGCGAAGGTAAGACCTTTCTTTTCGTTTACCGGTATCTGCACGACGCCCGGAAGCTGATATTCGACAGGGTCTTCTATCGTTATCATCTTGTCTTCGGCGGTATTGATTTCGCTTATTGCGGCATACAGAGTGGTGGTCTTGCCGGAGCCCGTCGGCCCGGTTACAAGCACCATGCCGTAAGGCTCGAGCACGGCCTTCCTGAAGCGTTTGAGGTCATTTTCCGAGTATCCCAGGCGGTCGAGCCGAAGCTCGTGGAGGTCAGCCGTTATCGACTCCTTGTCCAGTATTCTGATGACAACGTCCTCGCCGAATATGGACGGCATTATGGATACGCGGAAATCTATCTTTTTGTCTTTGAGTTTTATCTTGAAGCGTCCGTCCTGAGGGATGCGCCGCTCGGCGATATCGAGCTCGGACATGATCTTGATGCGCGAGATGATGGTTGTCTGGAAACGCGCGTCTATCGGGTCCATCGCCCGGTAGAGCACGCCGTCTATCCTGTATTTCACAATGACATGCATCTCGTCCGACTCTATGTGTATGTCGGAGGCGCGTTTCTGGATTGCGGAGAAGAGTATCGTGTCCACAAGCTTTATAATCGGACTTATCTCCTCGCCCAGGCGGTCCATGGACAGCGTCTCTTCGCCCTCCTCGGTCTCCTTGACGAGGTGGAGCTTGAATTCTTCGGTTACCTCTTTCAGCACCCTCTGGGAACCCTCGCTCCTCTTCAGAGCCTCGGCTATGGACGCCTTCGTCGCCACGCATATCCCCAGGGGGCGTCCCAGCAGCAGTTCCAGCTCGTCCACCATGATGATATTTGTGGGGTCCGAGACGGCTATTATGAGCCTCCCGCCTTCCTCTTCGTAGGGCACGAACTGGTAGCGATCCATAAGCTCGTAGGAGATTGTCTCGAAGAAGCGCGGCTCGATGTGGAAGTTGAAGAGGTTTATGAATTTTACACCGTGCTGGAACGCGAGGCTCCTGGCAAGCTGTTCCTCGGATATGACACCGGCCTCAAGCAGAACCTGCCCCACCCTCTTGTCGATATTCTTTGCGGCCTCCAGTACGTTCTCTATCTCCGCAGGACTTGCATATCCCTTGGAGGTGATGACGTCGCCTATGCGCTGTTTGCCGACCATCCTGGATATTTTTATTATTTCACGGTCTTCGGCCTCAAGGCGCTCCTTGCGCTCGCTCAAGGCGCGCCTGACAGCGCCGAGCAGGCTTTCCCTGTCGAACGGCTTGGGTATATAGCCTACGGCGCCCATTTTTATTGAGTCCGCCGCGGTTGTCTCGCTTCCGCGGCCCGTTATGATTATTACCGCCGTATCCGAGCGCAGTTTCTTTATTTCCTTCAGGACATCAAGGCCGTTCATGCCGGGCATCATGTAATCAAGCAGGACGAGATCCGGAGAGGCTTCCTTGACCTTCTCAAGGGCGTCTACGCCGTTGGATGCGGAAAGGATGGAAAAACCGCTCGATACAAGTATCTTGGAGATTAACGCGAGGAGGTCTCGCTCGTCGTCCACAACGAGAATGGTTGCCTTTTCGGCTGCCGTGTCCGGAGTCAAGCCGACGGATGCGTCTTTTTCGTAAGAGCTGAGATTATCTTCCATTTCGCCTGGTAGACCTTTACTTTACTGTTCCGGCCAGCTCGAATATAGGCAGGTACATTATTATTACTATTGTGCCCACAACGGCGCCCATGGAAAGCATTATCACCGGTTCGATGAGGTTTGTCATTCTCTGCACGCGGACGTTCACCTCGTCCTCGTAGAAAGTAGAAATATCGTCCAGCATGCTCTCGAGGGCGCCGGTGGCTTCCCCGACCTCTATCATCCTGATTGTCATCACGGGCATTATTTTCGTTTCCTCAAGCGACGCGGCAAGGCTTATTCCCTCCCGCACCCTCTCCTGGGTATACCTGAGCTTTTCGGATATGGCGCGGTTCGTGACGGATTTCGCAACCATCTCCAGGGCCTGGAGCATCGGTATGCCTCCTGAGAGGATAGTCGCCAGAGTCCTGGTCATTGTGCTGATAATGTAGCCCCGGATGGTCTCGCCGAGGAGCGGCACTTTCAGGAGATACGAATCCGTCTTAAGCCTTCCGCCGGGGGTTTTATACCATGCCCGGAAGGCGAAAACCAGCGCGGCTCCCAGGGCTATGAAAAACAGGATATATGTTTTAAGGAACTGCGTTACGTTCATGAGAATTATCGTCGGCATAGGCAGGCTCGACTGGGTATCCGCATATATCTGGGTAAAGGAAGGCACAACATACGTAAGAAGGAACACAAGAAGAAGAATTGTCACGCCAACGAGGAATATGGGATAGGTTACTGCCGTTTTCAGTTTTCTTTTAACATCGAGCAGTTTTTTCTGATAAATTATAAAGCGTTCGAGCACCTCGGCCAGATTGCCCGTCCTTTCGCCTGCGCGGAGCGAGTTGCAGTAAAGCTCCGGGAAGAACCTGGGATGCCTGGCCATGGAGTCGGAGAGGGCCTTGCCGCCCCGTATCTCCGTCTTGACGTCCACAAGCGCGTCCTTGAACGCCGGGATCGGTGTTCTGTCCGCAAGGATGTCGAGGGACTGGACTATGGGCAGGCCAGCCCTTATGAGCACAAGCAGCTCCTGGTTGAACACCAGGAAGTCCTCGGTCTTCAGCCTTTTCTGAAAAAAATCCGCTCCCAGCCCGATGGCGCGGCGTTTAGCGAGGTGGAGCACGAGGTAGCCGTTATCCTCCAGCTCCTTCCTGAGCGCCTCCGGGCTTTCGGCTTCCGCCTCCTTTACGAAAACGCTTCCGTCTTCTCTCCCGGCCTTATAAACAAAAACTGGCATCGGTACCTTTCAGAGCGCGGCGTTACTACCTCAGAGCCTTTTCGACCCCAATTATATATTAAAATCAGGTTTTTATTCAAGATAAATTTCGCAAAAATGCGCACTCGCATTCCATTGAATTTCTTAAAAAAATTTAACTTAAGGGCGTTGCGGACAGAAGCAATGAGCGAAAACGAGCTAACCCTGCATGATAATGCAGGCAAACGCGCAAATCCTCCGTTGCCCGGTTGCCTGAGAAGGATTGGGGTTATTTTTTTGAAAGGGTTTCGTTTATCTCGTCAACTACCTTCTGGGGGTCGAGATTATGCATGAGCGAGCCGAAGCCTATCGACTCCATGTTTATGCCGGGGCATGTAAAACACCCGTTCCCGAAATGTTTCTCGATAACCTTCCTGATTTCAGGGTCCGCCTTAATGGCCTCGCCTATTATGGTATTCTTGTCTACCTTTATGGACATTTGCCAGACCTCCCGTTTCTTGTTGAATTGTTGTTATTATTATAACATTGCTGATATTATCCGATGTCATTTTTTTATTAAATTTCCAGAATAATGCTATTGACATTTTAATCTTCGGATAGTATTTTTAATGGGATGTCGTCAACCTTTTTGTATTCAAGCCGTCTAATGCCGAGAGGTATTTCTCCCTCAAAGCTCTTTAAAAAGAAAGGAGGTGAAAAAATGAAGAAACTGTTCATCCTTACGATTGCGGCTGTCATGGCCCTCGCGGTGGCGGGTGTAGTCTTTGCCGCTCCCCCGGATTTCCAGCTCACGAATGTCGGCAGTGAGGGTCCGGTCACCTATTCCCACGCCTTCCATCTGAAGCAGAAGGTAGACGGAAAGCAGGTAACCTGCAAGAACTGCCACATGAAGCTCTTCCACATGAAGAAAGGGGCCGACAAGATCACGATGTCGGACATCAAGGCTGGCAAGTTCTGCGGCGCGTGCCATAACGGCAAGATAGCCTTCGGCGTCTCCGCGAAGACCTGCAACAAGTGTCATAAGAAGTAGTTTTATAAGTTTTTTTTGGCTTGACAGGGCCGTCGGGAATCCCGGCGGCCTTTGTTTTAATGCCGCCTTCACTGCTTCCCGGACCATGCACTCCGCAACCCCCGGAGCTCACTCCATAACGTCTTCTTTTTTGAAATTCGCGGCGAAGACATCGACGACGGTAGGGTCGAACTGTGTCCCGGAGTTGGCCTTGAGCTCGGCCAATGCCTCCTCGAAGCTCTTTGCCGGCTGGTAGGATTTTGCGCTTATCATGGCGTCGAACGCCTCGGCAACGCCGATTATCCTCGCGCCGAGCGGTATCTCCGTCCCGGCGATGCCTCTCGGATAGCCGTTGCCGTCGTAGCGTTCGTGGTGGGAAAGCACGAGGGATGCCGTCGGCCCCCAGATGCTGATGGTCTTTATCATGTCGTAGCCGAGCGCGGGGTGAAGCTCGAACTTCTGCATGCTCCAGTGCGCGTCCTTGCCGAACTTCAAAAGCCCGATGTCGTGCAGGAGCGCGCCGAAATAGATCTTTTTCTGTTCATCCTCGTTAAGCCCCATGTCCTTTGCGAGTTTCACGGAATACCTTGCGACGCGCCTTGCATGTCCTTTCTGCTCCGGGATGTGGTAGTCCATTGCGGAAAGCAGAATCTCCGTCACCTGTATGAAATCGCTGTGGGAGGACTCGTTGGACTTCGTCCTGTATATGGACAGGGCCGCGTGGTCGGCCAGCGAAAATAGAATCTTCGTGTCCTGTTCGGTGAATACCTCGCCGTCCTTTTTGTTCAGGACTTCCAGTATGCCGATAGTTCTGCCCTCCAATGTGAGTGGAACGCAGAGGATAGAGCGGGTTTTAAAACCCGTCTCTTTGTCGTATTTGCCTGCGAAGCGAGGGTCGGAGTGCGCGTCGTTCACGAGGACCGGCGTCCCTTCACGCGCCACCCAGCCGGTTATGCCCTCGCCGGTTTTTATCTGCCTGCCCTTCAGGGCGCCGGAGCCTACGCCGAAAAGGTGCACGAACTTCAGGGCGCCTGAGTCGTCGTAGAGAAGTATGGAGCTTGCCTCGGCGTTTAAGAGTTTTGCCGCTGAGCTTGCGATGGAATCGAGCAGGACATCGATATAGAAACCCTCCCGGAAGCTCTTGGTGAGGTCGAGCAGGGCGTCCATCCTGCTATTGAGCTTTTTAAGCGTATTTATGGACTCGCCAGCGGCCCGGTTCGTAAGAATAAGCCCCATAACGGAGAGGAATATGGTAAGGAGGAGCAGAACTCCTATGGTCGAGCCGACGCCGAAATTTCTCTTGCCCTGCATCTCCGGGGAGATGTAGTCAAGATAGAGATATGTCATTACGGCAAGTGGGATGATGGATGCTATAAAATAGGAGAGCTTCAGCTTGCTGCTTATCCCGCTCTCATGCTGCGGTTTCTTTGGCTGGCGAGGCATATGTCCTCCCTTTCGGCAAGAACGGAACCTATGGCGCCATTATCCGACAAAACCAGGCTGGTTGTCAATCAGAATCAAGCCATGGATGTCACTCAATGCCCCGAAATGACGAGTATTTCAAGAATCGCGCTCAAAAAAAGCCTGGAATTCCGGCGAGCTGCGGACGGAGTCGAAGTCGTGGTCATCCTCCGCCTGGGCCAGGACGCCCCTGTCGAATTGGGCCGCCCGTTTGAGGGCGCTGGCGGAGGACTTCGCATCTCCGGCCCTGGCATACGCGCAGGCCCGGTTGTAGTTTGCCATTACGTTTTTTTTGTCGGCCCTCAGGACTTCGTCGAAACACGCGAGGGCCTCATTCTCTCTTCCCAGGGAGATAAGCACGCTCCCCTTGTTGTTAAGGGTGTCCGCATTCCCCGGCTCAAGCTGGAGGGCGCGTTCGAAATCCTCAAGGGCGGCTTCGTATCTCTCAAGCCTCGCAAGCGATATGCCGCGGTCGAAGTATATGAGGGGGTCGTCCGGATTATTTTGGACCTCCCGGTCGTAAATCTTTACCGCGTCTTCGTCCGCGCCCATGTCTCCAAGGATGTTTGCTTTTTCAAGGGCGGCGCCCGGAAAGGCAGGGTCGAGTTCAAGGGCGCGGTCGAGCGCCATGACGGCCTCTTCCGGATGCCCGAGTTTTTCAAGCATCAGGGCGGCATTGTAGGAAAGGCCGGCATTGTCCGGGGTGGCCACGAGAGCCCTCCGGTAAAGTTTAAGCGCGTCTGCATATTGCCCAAGGCGGCTTAAGGAGTATGCCCTGCCCTCAAGCCAGGACGGTTCGTCCGGACCATCCTTCAAAAGGGTCCTGAATACCGCCTCCGCCTCCTTGAAACGCTCCGCCCGGTTTAAGGTTACACCCTTGTTGTAGAGCGCGTCTTTCAGGCCTGGATTTATCCTCAAGGCTTCGTCGTAGGCTGCAAGCGCAGCCTCCACCTGGCCAGTCTCGCCCAGCGAGTCCGCAAGCGAAAGGTATACCTCAGCCGATTCCTGGTCGAGCGCCAGGGCCTCGCGGTATACCTTTATGGCGCCTTTATGGTCTCCCATCCTGGCCATAAGAAGCCCGAGGTTATGATATACCTCAGGTGTTTCGCCCTGTATGACCAGCGCCTGTTCATAAAGCGCCGCGGCCTTGCCGTAGTCCCCCAGCCTTGTCGCGGCGATAGCGGCGGTATTTAGCGCCTCAAGGTTGTACTGGTCTCTCGCAAGGGCCTTCTGGGCATAATCAAATGCCTTACGGTAATCCTCAGCCTTCAGAGCCTGCCAAGCCGAATCCCTGTAGTATTTGAAGTATCGACCCTCCAACTATTTTCCGCCCTCTCTTAATACCCTGTCCAGACGGGCCTTCACGTCTTCAGATGCGGCGCCGTCGGGCGCATAGTAAAGGTACCTGTCGTATGCGCGGGCGGCCCTTCCGTAGTCTCCCATGTTGGCGTATGCGTTCCCCATTATGAAATACGCCTCGACAAGGTTCGGCTCGTATGAGACCGCCTCCTTTGCCTCCGTCACGGCCTGCTCGTAATAGCCCTGCCGCAGGTATATTCCCGCGAGGTTGCTGTGCGCGATTGCCATGTCCGGCTTCTGGGCGATGGCAATCTTGAATTCCTGCACCGCGCGCGCCACGGAGCCTCGCTTGTAGAACGCGGTGCCGAGGTCCGCGTGAGCCTCGGGGTAATCCTTTCTCATCTGGACGGCCTTCCTGAAGGAATCTATGCTCTTGTCCAGGTAATCGATCCGCTTTGCCGAGTCGGCGCTCTCCACGCCCAGCACTCCGTAGAGCAGGCCCTTGTAGTAATGTGCCTCCGGGAGCCTGGGGTCTATCTTTTCCGCCTGGTCGAGATCGGCCATAGCCTTGTCGAAATCAGATTTTTTGTAATACACGAACCCGAGCATGGCGTATGCCTGTGCATAATCCGGCCTGAACTCAAGCGCCTTGTTCAGCTCCTCTATCGCGCCGTTGAACATGTCCTGCCTGGCATACGACATGCCGAGGCCCAGATGGGCCTCCTTGTCCTTCGGGTCTTCATCCAGGGCGAGGAGGTATTTGTCGATAGCGTCGTCATATTTCTTCTGCGCATAGTATATGTCGCCCAGTCGAGTATTAACCTGCGGGTATGCCGGGTCGAGCTCGAGGACGCGCATAAGGTTATACTGGGCCTCGTCGTATCGATTCAGGTATATGAGCTCGCGTCCAAGCAGAAATCTCGCGTGGGCGTCGTCCTTGTCCATGCCGACGAGCGCCTGGTAAAGTTCCTGCGCGCCCAGGTGGTCGCCGTCTTTGGACGCCTTGGACGCTTTTTTCAGCACCTGGCGGTATGCTGCGTAGTCCTTCAGCGTCTTTCCCATGTCTATCTTTTTTTTCTGGAACCCGGTCTCACCGCTCGGCATCTTCAGATATACCATGTCGCCCTGCACCCTGTGGGACAGAACCTCCATAGTGGATCCGTTCTTGAAATAAACCAGGTATGCATCTGCGGGAGCGGCGGTAGCAAGCAGAAGCGCCGCGGGAAGGATAACGGCGGGTAATTTATACATCTTCATACACTTACCCTGGATGATATTTCGTTTATTTTACCCTCGTGCCGGGCGCTGGTAGACTGGCGCCGTCCACGGCGTCGAAACCGGCGAGTTTAAGCGTATTCACGTCTCCGGCGGCGAGCACCATCCCCTGGGACTCTATGCCCATAAGTTTAGCAGGTTTCAGGTTTGCCACAACCACCACCGTGCGACCGACAAGCTCCTCAGGCGAATACGCTTTCCCGATGCCGCCGACGATCTGGCGAATCTCCGCGCCTATATCGATTTTCATCTTTACAAGCTTGTCAGACTTCGGCACGCGCTCGGCCTGAAGTATTTTGCCGACGCGGAGGTCTACTTTCATAAAGTCGTCGATGGAGATGAGTTCCGGCGCGCCGGGGGCGTCGCGCCCTACGTCCTTCCTTAACCCCTCGCTCTCCGGGAGAGGGGCAGGGGGTGAGGGCTGAATTATCGCGGCGGCTGATGCCGCCTTCTTAGCCTTTATCTTTTCCGTCTCTATTCTTGGGAACGGCGCCGGCCCGCGAACTATCTTCTGGCCCTTCTCATACATAAAGAAGTCTGGATTCGTTATGTCTATCCGCACGGATTCAAGCGGCTCCGTATGCCCAAGCTGCTCCCATATCATCTGCATTTTGGTGGGCATGAAGGGAGAAAGGAGAACGGCGGAGGCTTTTAAGACTTGCGCGGAAAAAACCAATACTTTTTTTAAAAGCTCTCTATCTTCTTCCTCATTACTCTTGGCAAGCTGCCAGGGCTCAGATTTATCAATATGTGTGTTTGCAAGGCCAATAAGACCCCAGATAACATTAAGAGCAAGAGCAAAGTGCATATTCTCCATGTCGGATTGGTATAATGGTAACATTACGCTGTCAGGCTCCAGCTCTTGTATTTCCGGTATCTCCCCGCCAAGATACTTCTCAATCATGTTTATCGTGCGGAAGTGGAGGTTCCCCAGGTCGTTGGCGAGGTCTGAGTTTATGCGGTTTACCAGCGCTTCCCTGGAATAATCGCCGTCGAGGCC
>JAKAHE010000012.1:0-2060 GCA_021815285.1 Nitrospirota bacterium | reverse complement strand
GCCAAACGGGACTTCGCGCATGAGGAAATACCGGAAGCCGTCAACACCGATGCCGCAGTCGTCAAGTTCCTTTACTACGGCATACGGGTCAACCACGTTGCCTTTGGACTTGGACATCTTTTCGCCCTCGATTGTCCACCAGCCGTGGGATACGATTGTCTTCGGGAGCGGCAGGCCCGCCGCAAGGAGAAAGCACGGCCAGTAGACGGCGTGGAACCGCAGTATGTCCTTGCCGATTACGTGTACGGCGACGGGATTATCAGGCCAGAATTTTTTGAACTTTTCGGAACCCGTGTCCGGGTATCCAAGCGCGGTGATGTAATTCGTGAGCGCGTCCAGCCAGACGTAAATCACGTGCTTTTCGTCGCCAGGAACGGGTATGCCCCATTTGAAGGTCGTGCGCGATATGGAGAGATCCCGAAGCCCGGTCTTTATGAAGCTGACAATCTCGTTTCTGCGGGACTCCGGCTTGATGAAATCAGGATGCGACTCGATATGTTCGAGAAGGGCGTCCTGATACTTCGACATGCGGAAAAAATAGCTCTCTTCCTTAAGCTTCTCCACGGGTCTGCCGCAGTCCGGGCATTTGTTGCCTTCTTTTAGCTGAAGCGATGTCCAGAAACTCTCGCAAGGGATGCAATACCAGTCCTCGTATTCGCCCTTGTAGATGTCGCCCTTGTCCTGAAGGAGTCTGAAGAGGCGCTGGACGGACTTTTTGTGCCGCTCCTCCGTCGTGCGGATGAAGTCATCGTTGGAGATGTTCAGGAGCCGCCATAGTTCCTTGTATCGAGGCACTATGGAGTCCACAAACTCCTGGGGCTTCATGCCCTTGTCTGAGGCGGTCTTTTCAACTTTCTGGCCGTGTTCGTCCGTCCCGGTGAGGAAGAACACGTTGTCGCCCAAAAGGCGATGATAGCGCGCCATCACGTCCGCTGCGACGGTGGTGTATGCGTGTCCGATATGCGGCACGTCGTTCACGTAATAAATGGGGGTTGTGATGTAGAATGCTTTGCTCATTGTGCGGGCGCGCCTCCGCTATCGCCGTCCGCGCCGCCGGATTTTTTTCTGCGGCGTTTGCGCCATGCGTTGCGTTTTTTCTTTTTGTCGGGCGATGTAGCCGTCTGCCCGCCCTGGGCCGGTTTGTCCTCCCTTTGCCTCGGCTGTTGCACCTGCTTGACAGGCGGCGCCATGACATCTTCCACTCCGGCCTCGTCCTTGGCGCACGGGCGATCCTGGCAACACTTCTTTTTCTCGCTCTTTTTTGCCTCGTCATAGAGGCTGTATTCATACCCCAGGCAGCACATGAGCCGCCCGCAGATGCCGGATATCTTGGCAGGGTTCAATACGAGGTCCTGTTTCTTGGCCATTCTTATTGAAACCGGCTCAAAATCGCGCAGGAACGTGGAGCAACAAAGAGGTCTCCCGCACGGCCCGAAGCCGCCAAGCATCTTGGCCTCGTCCCGGACGCCTATCTGGCGCATCTCGATTCTTATGTGAAAGCGATGCGCGAGGTCTTTTACGAGGTCCCGGAAGTCAACCCTGCCATCTGCGGTGAAATAGAACGTGGCCTTGGAGTTGTCGAAAGACCATTCCGCCCTTACGAGCTTCATTACCATCTCGCGTTCCAGCACCCTCTGCTGGCATACCCTGAACGCCTCGTCCTCAAGCTCCCGGTTTTTCTCTATTCTTCTTATGTCGTCCTCGGTAGCCTTGCGGAGAACCCTTTTCAGGGGCTTATCGGAAGGGCCGCGTTCCTCGGTATGCGTCTCGCTTGCGACTGCCGCAACACCAAGCCCCTGCTCCGAGTCCACGATTACCCTGTCCCCCACTGAAAGCGAAAGGGATCCCGCATCGAAATTATAGAGCTTGCAGCCCTCGGGGTAGCGCACGCCTACTACATTAAAAGTCCCCGCGCGCCCGACGCTCGCGGGCGCAGTCTGCCCGGTCTGTTCCGGCGGCGCGGGATTTCCGCTCAGCTCAGGATTTCCGTTTTCAGCCTCAGAAACAGGTCCTCCGCTGTCAACCGCCTGTTGAACGTTCTCCTGAGCGCCGCCCCCGTC
>JAKAHE010000186.1 GCA_021815285.1 Nitrospirota bacterium | reverse complement strand
AATCCTGTCTCGTAAAAGGCATCTCACAGGCCAGGGCGCTTGCACGCTCCATGAAATCCGCCCGCTTATCCGGCGAGACGAGGACTTCTATGAGGCCGTTTTCAGGGTCCGCCGTCCGCACGACGCCGATGCCGTCGTAAGCCTCGATTATGAAGCTCGCGTAGGCGATATTGCGCTTCTCGGTCTTTACGGTAATGGCCAGGGAGTCAGGCATTTTTCGCGCCTGGATGCGTTGTGAAAGACCCGATGGCGCGGAATTTCTTGTAGCGGTCAGCCGCGAGCTCGTCCGGGGACATCGCCCTCAGCTCCGAGAGGTGTTTCTTCAGGGCCTTTTCGATGTTTTTCGCCGTAAGCTCGTAGTCCCTGTGCGCGCCGCCCACGGGCTCCTTTATTATCTCGTCGATTATCCCCATCTTCAGACTGTCCTGGGCCGTGAGCTTCAGAAGCTCCGCCGCCTCCGGGGCCTTCGAGCCGTCTTTCCAGAGAATCGTCGCGCAGCCCTCCGGAGATATGACGGAATATACGGCGTGCTCGAGCATCAGCACGCGGTTCGCCACGCCTATAGCCAGCGCCCCGCCGCTCCCGCCCTCGCCTATTACTACGGCGATTACCGGGACCTTGAGCCCCGACATAACGAGCAGATTCCGGGCGATGGCCTCGCTCTGGCCGCGCTCCTCCGCGCCTATGCCGGGATAGGCCCCGGCCGTGTCTATGAACGTAATTACGGGCCGGTTAAATTTCTCAGCGAACTTCATAAGTCTCAGCGCCTTCCTGTAGCCTTCGGGATGCGGCCAGCCGAAGTTCCGCTTTATTTTGTCCTTCGTGCTCCTGCCCTTGTTGTGGCCGATTATCATTACGGGGTTGCCGTCAAACCACGCCATGCCGCCGATTATCGCCGGGTCTTCGGCAAAGAGCCTGTCCCCGTGCATCTCCGTGAAGCCGGACGTCAGAAGCCCTATGTAGTCCTCGGTATTCGGCCTGTCCTGGTGCCTGGCCACCTGGGTTTTCTGCCAGGCGTTAAGGCCGGAGAATATCTTCTCGCGCAGCTCGTCCGCTTTTTTGGAGAGCTTTTTTATCTCGTCGTCTGCGTCCACCTGCCCGCCCGCGGCCAGCCTGAGGTCCTCGATGCGGCTCTCAAGCTCGGCAAGCGGTTTCTCGAAATCAAGAAAATTGTATGCCATAAATCTCCTATGCGAAAGATACCGCGCCCGCCCCGAGAAGCCCTTCGATTTCGTCAACCAGAAGCTCAGTCGGGGAGACGGAGAGATCGCCTCCGGTCTTTAGCGAAAGGGCCGCGTTTCCGTGCCTGGGCATGTTTATCTTCAGATAAAGAGGACAAGGCCCCTTGTGACGGAGGATTACCTCGCGGAGCTTTATGAGGTCGGCAGCCGTGGCCCCCGTCGCGGAGAGCCTTATGTCAACCCTCGTCGTCATCTTCTCCCGGACTTCCGCAAGCGGCAGAATCTTGAGCGCCTTGAGCTTGACGCCCTTCTCGCCCCTGTCAACCGTGCCGGTTACGAGGAGCGGGGCGTCGCCGGCGATCAATTCCTCCGACGCCTTGTACTGTTCCGGGAAGACGATTACCTCCACCGTGCCCTGAAGATCTTCCACGGTGAGGTTAGCCATGCGGTCTCCTTTTTTCGTCGTGGCGATTTTTCTCGCCCTCACGACGCACATTATCGTCGCCTCGCGCCCGTCCGGAAGTTCAGGCAGCTCGGAGCTTGTGTTCCGGGCGAATTTTTTTGCCTCCGCCTCGAAACGCGCCAGCGGATGCCCGGTGACATAAAACCCCATCGTCTCCTTCTCGAAGGAAAGGAGCGTCGCCTCGTTCCATTCCGCCACGGCGGGATAGTCCTCGTTTGCCTTCGCGGGGCCGGAGTCTTCCAGCACCATGTCGAACATGGACGTCTGTCCGGCCTGCCGTTCGCGCGCAAGCTGGTTTGCGCCGTCCATAGCCTTGTCGAGCGCCGCCATCATCTTCGGGCGCGAGACACCGGTGGAATCGAACGCGCCGCACTTTATAAGCCCTTCGATGACGCGCTTGTTAACCTTCCTCAAGTCCACCTTCCGGCAGAAGTCGTAGAGAGATGTAAACTCTCCCTGCTCTTTACGCGCCTGCATGATGGACTCTATCGCGGCATGACCGACGTTCTTGACCGCGGCGAGTCCGAAGAGTATCTTGCCGTCGGCAACCGTGAAGTACGCGTCGGAACGGTTTACGTCCGGCGGCATGACGGAGACGCCCATGTCCCGGCAGTCGGAGATATACTTGACCACCTTGTCCGTATTGTCCATCTCCGATGAGAGGAGCGCCGCCATGAACTCAACCTTATAGTGCGCCTTCAGGTAAGCGGTCTGGTAGGTTATAAGCGCGTAGGCGGCGGCATGGGACTTGTTGAAGCCGTATTCGGCGAACTTCTCCATGTTCTCGAATACCGCCTCGGCCTTCTTCACCGGAATTTTCCTGGCCGTTGCGCCCTTCAGGAACTGCTCCTTCATCTTTGCCATGACTTCAGGCTTCTTCTTGCCCATCGCCTTGCGTAGCGTGTCCGCCTGGCCCAGAGTAAATCCCGCGAGCTTCACGGCAATCTGCATCACCTGTTCCTGGTAGACGATTACGCCGTAGTTGTTCTTCAGTATCTCTTCAAGTTCCGGGGTATCGTATACAATCTGCTTAGCGCCGCGCCGCCGTTGGATGTAGTCGTCCACCATGCCGCTCTGCAGCGGGCCGGGGCGATAGAGCGCGTTGACGACTATCAGGTCCTCGAAGCGTTCCGGTTTCATCCTGACCAGGAGGTCGCGCATTCCGGAGGATTCGAACTGGAAAACGCCGTCGGTGTCGCCGGCGGCAAGGAGTTTGTACGTGTCCGGGTCCGGCTCGTCGAGCGAGAGACATGAAAGCCTGAAGGCCTTTTCTTCGGGCGCGTCCCGGTTGATGAGCTTTACCGCATTGTCTATGACCGTAAGCGTCCGAAGGCCCAGGAAATCGAACTTGACAAGGCCTATCTTTTCTATCTCGTCCTTGGCGTACTGGGTGACTATCGCGCCGTCCGCGTCACGGTAAAGCGGCGTGTAGTCCGTAAGCGGTTCCTGCGAAATGACCACGCCGGCGGCGTGTTTTGAGGCATGGCGGGTAAGTCCTTCCAGCGAGTCAGCTATCTCGAAGACCTGGGCTATGCGCTGGTCTTCCTTTATAAGCTCGCGGAGGCGAGGTTCCTGGGCGAGGGCTTCCTTGAGCGTGATCTTGAGCGCGTCCGGGACGAGCTTGGCCACCCTGTCCACGTCCCCGTACGGGATGTCGAGCACGCGCCCCACGTCCCTGATTACGCCCTTTGCCAGCATGGTGCCGAAGGTTATTATCTGTGAGACGTGATCGGAGCCGTATTTCTCGCGGACGTAGCTTATGACCTCGTCCCGGCGGTCCATGCAGAAGTCCATGTCGATATCCGGCATGGATATGCGCTCCGGGTTCAAGAACCTCTCGAAGAGAAGGTTGTACGGCAGGGGGTCGATATCGGTTATCTGAAGCGCGTATGCGGCTATGCTCCCGGCGGCGGATCCCCTGCCCGGGCCGACGGGAATACTCCTGCTCCTGGCGTAGTTTATGACGTCCCAGACAATAAGGAAGTAGCCCGCGAACCCCATGCTTTTGATTATCTTGAGTTCTTCTTCGAGGCGCTTCCAGTATGCGGCCGTGTCGCCCTTAACGGTCTGAAGCCGCTTCTCCAGGCCTTGCCTGGCGAGTTCTTCAAGGTAGCTCTCCCTGGTATATCCGTCCGGGACGACGTAGTTCGGAAGGTGATACTGGTCGAAATCGAGTTTCAGGTTGCAGCGTTCCGCTACGGCCACCGTGTTTCTTACGGCCTGCGGGTAGAACTCGAACGCGGATTCCATTTCGGAGGGGCTTTTAAAGTAGAACTCGTCCGTCTGGAAGCGCATCCGGGTCGGGTCGCTCATCGTCTTGCCAGTCTGAATGCAGAGCAGGGCCTCGTGTGCCTTTGAGTCGCTCTTCTTGAAATAGTGGCAGTCCGACGTTGCTACGAGCGGGATATTGAGTTCCTCGGACAGATCGGAGAGGAACTGGTTTACCTTCTTCTGTTCCTCAAGACCATTATCCTGTAGATCGG
>JAKAHE010000185.1 GCA_021815285.1 Nitrospirota bacterium | reverse complement strand
TCGACTCCATGGTCGTCGGAGAGCCGCAGATACTGGGCCAGCTCAAGGACTCCTTCGACCACGCCCTGATGAACAAGACCACGGGCGTCGTGATGAACCGCCTTATGAAGAAGGCCATATCCGTCGCAAAGAGGATACGGACGGAGACGAAGATCGCCGAATCCGCGGTCTCCATAAGCTTCGCCGCGGTGGAGCTCGCCCGGAAGATATTCGGAGACTTGAAGGACAAATCAGTCATGCTGGCCGGGGCGGGCGAGATGGCGGAGCTTGCGGCGAGGCACCTCGTAAACAACGGGGTAAAGACTGTCATGGTGGCCAACCGCACGTATGAGCGGGCCGTGGAGCTTGCGGCGCAGTTCGAGGGCGTCCCCGTGCATTACGAAGACCTTGTCCACGAGATGTCGAGGGCGGATATTCTCATTGCCTCGACAGGTTCACCGCATTACATACTCACCGCGCACGACATGGCGAAGGTCATAAAGGAGCGCAAGAACCGCCCGGTATTCCTGATAGACATAGCCGTGCCACGGAACCTGGACCCTGATATAAACAGGATTGACAACGTATACCTCTACGACATAGACGACCTCCAGGGCGTCGTCCAGTCCAACATAAAAGAGCGCCAGAAGGAAGCGGAACTGGCCTCCGGGATTGTCGAGGAAGAGATAGAGACGTTCCTTACGTGGCTTAAGTCCATAGAAGTAGTCCCGACGATTGTCGCCATACGCGAGAGGGCGGAAGAGATGCGGGCGGCGGAGCTCGAGAAGACGCTCTCGAAGATGGGTGAGCTCTCCGAGAAGCAGAAAAAGCAGGTCGAGGCCCTGACGCAGGCGATAGTCAACAAGCTTCTGCATAACCCCCTCGTGGCCCTGAAGAAGGGCGCGGGAGACCCTGAAGGCAGCAGCCACGTGGAGTCCGCGCGCGTGCTCTTCGGCGTGGACGAGATAAAAAATACAAACGATGGTTCCGAGGAGTCCTCGGCGCTCTCCGAGGCGGAGACGAGATAAGATGAGAGATAATATGGTAATCGGCACGCGCGGAAGCATGTTGGCGCTCTGGCAGGCGGAGTTCGTTCAGAGAGAGCTTCTACTGCGAAACCCCGGCGTTACAATAACGCTCAAGAAAATAAAGACCACCGGAGACATGATCCTCGACGTCCCACTGGCGCAGGTGGGCGGGAAGGGCCTTTTCGTAAAGGAGATCGAGGAGGCCATGCTCCGGGGCGAAATAGACCTGGCCGTGCACAGCATGAAGGACGTGCCGACGTTCCTGCCGGACGCCCTGCACCTCGCCTGCATGGCGAAAAGGGAAGACCCGAGGGACGCCTTCCTCTCGCGGGATTATGCATCTTTCGACAAGCTGCCGAAGGGCGCGTCCATAGGCACGAGCAGCCTGAGGAGGCAGTGCCAACTCATGGCGGCAAGACCGGACATAAAAATCGAACAGCTTAGAGGCAACCTCGACACCCGCATCAGGAAGTGCGAGGAGGGCCTCTTCGACGCCGTGATACTTGCCGCCGCGGGGATAAGGCGCATGGGCTGGGGAGAGAAGATAAAGGAGTATATCGGGCCTGAAACGTGCCTCCCGGCGATAGGCCAGGGCGCGATAGGCATAGAGTGCCGTAAGGACGACGAGTTCATAAACAACGCGCTTGCCGCCCTCCAGCACCAGGACACATGGGATGCCGTAGTCGCGGAGAGGGCGTTCCTTGGGAGGCTCGAAGGCGGATGCCAGGTGCCCATCGCCGCACATGCGGTGGTTACCGACGGCGGCAAAAAACTCAGGATGGCGGGGCTTGTAGGAAGCGTTTCCGGCGACAGGATTATAAAGGACGAAATGGAAGCGCCGGTAAAGGAAGGGGCGAGGCTGGGTGTGGAGCTTGCGGAGAGCCTGCTTTCAAGGGGCGCTGACGGTATCCTCGCGGAAGTTTACGGCAGGGAACTTAAGGGCTATCAGGAGAGGTGACGATAATGTTCCGGAAAATATTGCCTGTATTCCTGGTTTTGTCGCTTGTTTTTGTATGCTGCTCGGCGCGCGCGGTTATTGCAGACCAGGCGAAGCCCAAGGTGCAACCCCCCCCGGTTAAAAAGTCCGAGAAGGTCGAGAAGGCGAAGAAACCTCACAAGGAAACCAGGAGCGAGAAGGCCCGGAGATATTACGGCAATGGCCTCTGGGCGGAGATGCAGGACAACTGGGATGAAGCGATAAAAGATTTCAAGACGGTTACCGAGCTTGAGCCGAAGAGCTATAAATCCTGGCTGCACCTGGCGCGGGCTTACAGAAAGGCGTCCCGCGCGATGGACGCCATTTCCGCACTGAACAATGCGATAAAGGTGGAACCCAGGGCCCCGCAGGCATATCTTTCGCTCATGGACGTCTACTGGAGTATGAGCGGGCTTTTAAAAAACGTAGTCAGCACCGGAGAAAAGGCCATGGAGAACGGCGTAAGCCCGGCAATTATACTGCCGGACATGGGCTGGTATTATTACCTTGCGGGGGATACCGCCAATGCGGAGGACTGCTACAAAAAGGCCTACAAGGCGAACCCGAAAAACTCCGTCCTTGTGAACAACATGGGCCTGCTCCTCTTCTCGGAAAGCAAATATAAAGAGGCCGCTGGCCGGTTCAGGGAGGCCTCGAAGCTCAACCCCAACAGTGTCCTCGCGCCATATTTCGAGGCCCTGTCCTACAACAAGCTTGGAAAGGAACACGAGGCTCTGGCCGCCCTCAGGGCGGCGGTTAAGAAAGACGCCGGCCTTCAGAAAAAGACGCCGGAATTTAACGAAAAATTTTTCCCCCGGACAGACCCGGGCGATATATCCAAGCTCTTTGTGAAGCTCCAGTCTCCCCCCCCGGCGCTTAGGGACATCTTGGTAACGGCTCCGGCGATGAAGGACATGTCGATAACGGCGCCTCAGAAAAATAAAACAGGCGCCGCGAAGGGGAAATGAAACCGGCATCCCTGACGGCGCTCTCCGGCGTCCGCGTGGTTGTTACCCGCGCGAAGGAGCAGTCCGGCGAATTAATCGCAATGCTTGAAGGCGCGGGCGCGGAGGTGGTTTCCGTCCCGGCCATAGAGACGGTTCCGCCGGAGGACAAATCGGGTATCGACAGGGGGATTGAGAATCTTTCATCCTACGACTATGCGGTGTTCACGAGCGCGAACTCTGTCAGGTTCCTCCTGCTCCGGATGTCGGAACTTGGGAAAGGGCCTGAGGAGCTGAGGCGGCTGAGGATAGTCGCCGTCGGTCCGAAGACGGCGCAGGCGCTTGAGAAAAGCGGGCTTAAGGCGGACGTTATTCCGGATGAATTCGTGGCCGAAGGGGCGGTTTCGGCCCTTTCGGGGGAGGGTGTCGGAGGCAGAAAATTCCTGTATCCGCGCGCAGAGACGGCGAGGGATGTTCTGCCGGATGCGCTAAGGAAGGCGGGGGCGGCGGTGGATGTCGCAGTCGCTTACAGGACGGTCGCCCCGAAGGGTCTTGGTGGTATAATAAAGGACGCGCTCGCGGGCGATATGCCGACGGTCATTACCTTCACCAGCTCGTCCACGGTCAGGAATTTCCTGGATGCGGCGGCTGAGGCAGGCATACCGGGAAAGGCGCTCTCGGGGGCGGTTATTGCGTGTATAGGGCCGGTGACGGCGAAGACGGCTGAGGATGCGGGTCTTAAGGTTTCGGTTATCCCGCGTGAATATACGGCGGAATCCCTTTTTTCCGCCATAATAGATTATTTCAAAGGAGAAAAGTAATGCTCGAAGTCAGCGCAAGGGCGGTAAACGAATTCAAAAAAGTCCTGGAGTCCCAGGAAGAAAAAGGCCTGGGTGTCAAGATAAGGGCGTTCATGGCGCAGTCGTCCTGCTGCTCCTGCGGCCCGTCGCAGAACTACGAGATGGACCTTGTCGAGAAAGGCGAAAAAGGCGACCTGAGCTTCGAGATGCAGGGCGTTAATTTTTATCTCGACCCGGAGACGGACGCCATGATGGACGGCCTCCAGGTGGATTTCTCGGAAGACCACGGCTTCATAATCAAGGAGACCGGGGCCTCGTCTTGCGGCTGCGGAGGCGGGCACGGCTCATGCTGTTAAACAGGAGATAAGATGGCGGAGAAACCAAAAGACGTGCCCGGCGGGCTGACCTTCGAGCTCAGGCCGGATGTGGAGACCGGCGTCTATTCCAACGTCGCCAGCATAG
>JAKAHE010000184.1 GCA_021815285.1 Nitrospirota bacterium | reverse complement strand
AATATACTTCCACATAAAGTGACTTGAAAGATCGAACTCCTGGAAGCAGAACATGAACAGGTCGTATTTGTCCTTTGCCGCCATCCGCTCCATCACGGCGCATCTTTTTGACAGCCCTTCCTCCATGCGGGCCATGAATCCCTGGAGGCCGCCGGCTTCTTTTAAATCTTCCGGATATGCCAGGGAATAGTCTTTCACGTCGGATGAAAGAGATGGCGGGTAATAAAAATCCGTCGCGTTTTCCGGCGTAAGAAATCCGGAGATTATCCCGCCGCTGGCCTTTCTTATGGGATAGGTAAAAGGGAAATTTACAATGAATACTTTCTTGCCGCAATCCCCGGCGATTTCCCAGAACATTTTGGACGGGATATGCGTGGAGTTTATGAAATTATCCAATATGTATTGCGGCTTGAATTCATGAAAACCGAACACGCCGAGTTTCCCCGGTAATTTCCCGGTCATAAGGGCAGGCCAGGCCGGGCTTGTAATCGGCGGTATAGTGCTGGTCAAGTCACCCCAGCATCCATCAGCCATAAGCCTGCCGATGTTCTTGAGACTCCCATCCTTTACGTACGGCAGAATCAGCCTGAAGGTCGCGCCGTCGATTCCTATTAATAATGTTCTGCTGTTCATTATTTTGCAGCACCTCGTTTCATTAATCTTTTAAGACTGAACCTTAAATACCTTATCACAAGCGAAGGGAGCTTGAAAGCCTTTGAGCCGTCCATACGCGCCGCATCCGACAAATCCTTAATCCCGCTTACAAATGCTCCAGCGGCCATGTCCCGCCTGGACTCGGAAAAAATATGGGAGGAGAGCGTTTTCCTCAGCTTTGCGGCCTGTTCCTCGGAGAGTGACGGCGAGTGCTTGTCGTAAAGCTTCAGGAAATATTGAACCCGTCCCGGCTGTCCTGACAGGTTTCCTCCGTGCATCCTTCTCTCGTAGAGCTGGTCGGAAATATACGCGAATTTCCTGTTCCTGGTTAGACGCAAGGCAAAGTCGAGGTCCTCGCAGCTCAATCGGAAGCCATCGTCTATTAGTCCGGCTTCATCGATTGCGGACCTTCTGACCATCAAAGACGGCGTGAATATATTCAGCCCTGACAGCACGTCCTCGAAATAACAGTCTGTCCCGCGCCCTTCAAATCCTCTCAACATTGGCCGCCCCTCGAACGTCCTGCCGTTGCAGAAGCAGCCTGCTGCGGTTTCGTCCTCGAGGAGCGCAGCCTGTTTTTCAAGTTTATCGGGCAGGTATCTGTCGTCGGCGTCGAGAAAGCATATATATTCCCCGTCCGAGGCCATTATCCCTGTATTTCTCGCGGCCCCGGGACCTGAGTTTTTCTGGTAGATATAGGTTATTCTTCTTGCTTCGATATAATCCTTCAGGATGTTTCTTGTCCCGTCGGTGGAACCGTCGTCTACTACAACAACTTCCTTATTTGGATATGTCTGATTAAGGACACTGTCCACGGCCTCGACTATGAACCTGCCGTAGTTATATGTTGCGATTATCACGCTGATTTTCTTCACGCGCGCACTCCTGAAAGTCCTTCAATCAGCGATACGTATCTTTGCAGGTAGCCTTCCAGCGAATATTTCTCCGCGACGGTCCTGCGGCTCTCAAGGCCCATTTTCTTTCGTAGAGAACTGTCGGCTATCAGTTCGGAAAGGCGCGCCTCCCACTCTTCATTGCTGCTTGCGAGAAAACCGTTCACGCCGTGTTTAATTATGTCGCAGTTTATGCCCACCGGCGACGCCACGACGGGCACACCGACGGAAAAATACTGTAGTATCTTGAACCCGCACTTTCCCCGGCTCCAGATGTCGTCGGTAAGCGGCATCAGACCAATGTCCAGCTCGCGCAGATGTGCAAGCTCATCCTCTACACTCCATTTCCTTTTCTTTACCTTTATCCCTTCAAACTCAGGGAAGTCGCTGCATATAACCGACAGGGAAATGTTCGGAAATTTACCGGCAAGATTCCTGAATACGGGCTTCAGGGCTTCGAGATAAAACAGGTTCCCCCTCATGCCTATCCAGCCGATTACCACGCCGTCTCTACCGTCCGGCCTGCCCGGAGAATATTTCTTCACATCGACAGGGGTTGTCAATATTTCCACCCTCCGGCAATATTTACCCGCCTCCTTAGCCAGGTATTCATTTCCCGCTACGGCTATGTCCGTTATCTCCATTATTCCCCTGAACCGGGCCGTAAACTTGCCGCTGTCCGGGAGGTTCCGCCGCGCATCTGTATACATTATCGCGTCGTCGAAATCGAAGATTATCTTTTTCCTGATCGCCTTCAGCACGCGAAGCTCAAGGCGGTTGAAGAGCTTTTTGTGCAATAAAATAATGTCCGCGTTGAAAAGCCTGAGGATAAGGCGAATCCTCCCGATGAGCCCTTTAGGCACGTCGCGGACTTCGCATTTCCAGCCGCGCCTGCTCATCTCCTCGGCCACGGGATATATCCTCAGGCGGCTGTTCGGATCTTCCTTCTTATGAACCACAAAAACCATGTCGGTTTTATTCATAAAGACCAGTATATATTTCCTCGACCTTCCTGGTAACGCATGCGCTTCCGTAAAACTCTTTCGCGCGAGCCGCAGCTTTTATGGAATATTCCTTCATACGCTGCTCATCCGATGCGAGACCTGATATCGCGCCGGCAAGCGCAGCGGAGTCGCCAGGAGGGACTATCGATCCGCATGAGCCGTTGTCGAGTTGTTCCGGCATCCCGCCGACGGACGTTACGACGGACGGTACGCCCGCGGCCATTGCATCCAGCAGGGAAAGAGGCGCGCCTTCCCACAGCGACGGCATCACGAATATGTCCATTGCCCTGTAGAGGATCGGTATGTCGTGCCGCTCGCCCATGAAGATTATTCTGTCTTCCACGCCAATAGAACGCGCGCGCTCCCTCAATGCGCCTTCCAGTCTGCCCCCGCCGATAAGCGCGGCCCTCACCGGAATGCCGCTTTTATTGATATGAGATACCGCCTCAATCAAATATGATTGCCCCTTTGCCTCAACGAGGCGCCCGACCGTTCCGAGCAGCAACCCGTCTTTAGAGAGTCCGAGCCGCTCCCGCGCTTCTTCTCTTGAAAGGCCAATCTGCATTCTCTCGAAATCTATGCAGTTTGGGATTACGAAAATTTTTTCAGGTTGAATCCTGTCGTATTTCAGGACATCTTTCCTGACCGCATCGGAGACCGCGATTACCGCCCCGGTATACCGGCTCAGGAACCTGTTTATCATGACCCTGTGTGGCTTCACATTTGAATAAACATTCTGCGCCTGGAAAACGCATTCCGGCCTTACGGCGCGAGGCAGCAGCATCGCGGCGATCCTTCCGTACATCCCCGCGTGGTAGAGATGCAGATGCAGAATATCTATCTTTTTATCTATTATTATTTTTCTTATATCCCTGACGGCGCCGAAATCGAAACCCTTTCCTTTCATCCTGTGGAGCTCAATCACCTCGAAGCCTAAGCTCTCTATCCGCTCGCCGATTACGCCCTTGTCCGCAATGCAGCAGGTAATGGGATTAAACCGCGCCCTGTCCATCTTCTGCAGGACGTTCAACCAGAAAATCTCCGCGCCGCCAACCGGCATGGTTACAAAAACGCTTAAGACATTTTTCATAAGTAGGTTTTTATAAGCTCTTCAATGGCCTGAATTACCTCCGGCAGGGTTATGGCTTCGATGCAGTCGCTTTTCTTGCTCCCGCCGCAGCCGTCCTTCCGGCATGGAATACAGGGGAATTCATCCTTTTTCATAACCACGCGGGCCTTGTCGGTATACGGTCCCCATACCCTGGAATCGGAAGGGCCGAAAAGGGCCACAACCGGAGTCCCGACAGCCGCCGCCATGTGCATCGGCGCCGAATCAACGCCGAAAAAAAGTTTGCTCATCTTGAGGAGCGAGGCAAGCTGTCCAAGCGTCAGAAGGCCGGAGAAATCTACAGGTTTATTTTTTGCGAAGCCCGCGACCGCCCTCGCCTTGTCCATTTCCTTTCTGTCCGGGCCGGAAGTCAGAACCACGCTGAAACCCCTGTCGTGCAGGTGGTCTATAACCCCGGCGACGGATTTATCGTTCCAGCATTTGAAAAGCCAGCGCGATGTCGGATGAACAACCGCTGTGCGGGAATCATCCCTTATCCCGCGCCCGGCAAGCATGTCAATGACTCGCCCGTCGTTTTCACTGGATGTATGAA
>JAKAHE010000011.1 GCA_021815285.1 Nitrospirota bacterium | reverse complement strand
TATTATCCACGCGCGAAAAACACCACCATCTTATATCCAGTCCTTCGTCGATGATTCTCCTGCACAGATCTATTACGCGGCGCGGGTCCATGGTGAAGTTATCGTCAACGAACGCCACGCCGCCGTATCCGTATATCCCCACCACAAGCCGTATTTCCGACATCAGGCTATCGACGGAACGCGCCCGCCATCTGCGCCCGGCGTATCTGTGCGAGGCGCAGAAACGGCATCCGCTCGGGCATCCCCTTGACGACACAATCGAGGTTATCTTCCTTTTTGCCATCTCAAGGCTTCTGTATCTTTCCATCCTCAGGAGGTCGCGCGCGGGGTATGGGAGCGAGTCGAGGTCCTTGGGAGGCGTTCTATCCGGATTTCTTATGAATGCGCCATCTTTGATATATGAAATGCCGGGGATATTATCGAGGCCTGTTTTTCTTTCCAATGCATTCGCCAGCTCTACCGCCGTCTCTTCCGCTTCCCCGCGCAGGACATAATTCACACTGCCTTCACGAAGCGTCTCTTCGTCCATGAAGGTAACGTGCGGCCCGCCGGCCATGACAGCCGCGCCTGCGGCCCTGGCCTGCGAGGCTATATTCATCAATTTCTTATGGCGGCAGGTATCTCCGGATACGCCGACCAGGTCGAAGCTCGAATAATCCGGGGGGGCGGATTCTACATTGAAGTCATGGATTACTACATCGTGTCCCGCATCGCGGAGAGTCGCGGCGATATAGGCGATTCCAAGCGGCGGAACGATAAAGCCTACCTTCGTGAAGGCGTTATCCGAGGGAGTATTGACCAGCAGCACGCGCATTATTTATAGCCCATCTCCCGAAGCGCGCCCGGCTTCTCGCGCCAATCGGCCTTTACCTTGACCCATAGCTCCAGGTATATCGGTGTGCCGAGGAGCCGCTCAATATCGCGTCTTGCGGCCTGGCCGATTTTTTTCAGCATCTGCCCTTTGGCGCCGATTATTATGCCCTTGTGCGAATCTTTTTCGACATATATATCGGCCCTCGTGAATATCTTCTCGCCGCGCTCCTTCATCTCTTCCACCAGGACGGCTGTGGAATAGGGCACTTCGTCGCCGGTCATCCGGAAAATCTTCTCGCGGATAATCTCGGCGGCTATGAAGCGCTCCGGCTGCTCGGTCATCTCGTCTTCCGGGTAATATTGCGGCCCTTCCGGAAGATATTCTATGATGGTTTTATTAAGGTCTGCGACGTTTTCTCCCTTAAGAGACGAGACGGGGATTATCTCCGAGAAATTATACATTGACGAATATTTATTTATAAGCGGCAGGAGCGAATCCTTGCGCGCCAGGTCAATCTTGTTTATCACCAGGAAGACCCTGGTTTTCAGCCCCTTCAGAAATTCTACTATTTCTCTTTCGTCCTCGCCGGGATTTCTGTCCGCCTCGACCATAAAAAGAACTATATCGACTTCCTCGCACGCTTCCTTCGCTGTGTTCACCATGTATTCGTTAAGGAGCCCCTTGTGCCTGTGCAGGCCGGGAGTATCGAGGAATATAACCTGCGCGTCCGGCAGAGTAAGGATTCCGGTGATGCGGTTTCTGGTGGTCTGCGGCCTGTCCGAGACTATGGAAATTTTCTCCCCGACAAGTGCGTTCAGGAGAGTAGACTTCCCCGCGTTAGGACGTCCGATAATGGCGACAAAGCCGGACCGGTATTTTTTATTATTCTTTTTCACCACAGAGACACAGAGGCCGCAGAGAAGTTCAAATTATAAACCTTTTGATGCCATGTTTAAGAAACGGGACATTGAAATTCATGAGAAGTCCCTTGTTTATATTACTCAATTTTAAATATGTAAGCAACTGCGCTTCATGTATTGGTAATATATTTTCTACTGTCTTAAGTTCAATGACCAGTAAATTTGGAATTAGAATGTCAATCTTATAAACGTTATCTAACTGAACATCTTTGTATTTTACAGGTAACGGCGATTGTCTTTTGAAATTAATACAGCTTTTACCCAATTCGTAACAAAGACATTCTTCATAGGCAGATTCAAGCAATCCCGGCCCAAGAACCCTATGAACTTCGATTCCAAGCCCGATTATTTTCTCAGTTAATGGGTCTCTCTGTGTCTCTGTGCCTCTGTGGTTCAAAATTATCCCCATCTTTTATATAGATTATTATCTATGCCGAGAATATCCAGCGCGCGCCCGGCGATATTATCTATCATGTCCTGAACGGTATTCGGCCTGTTATAAAATCCCGGCATGGCGGGCAATATATGGACGCCCAGGCGCGCCAGCTTCAGCATGTTCTCGAGGTGTATTGCGGATAGCGGCGTCTCGCGCGGAATCAGCACAAGGATCCGGCGCTCTTTCAGCACGACGTCAGCCGCGCGCTCGATGAGATTGTTCGCGTATCCGTTTGCGACCCCGGAGAGCGTCTTCATGGAGCACGGCGCGATTACCATCCCGGCGGTCTCGAACGAGCCGCTTGATATCGGCGCATGCAGGTCGTCTTCCGGGTAAAACATAATTAATTTTTTATCCGTTTTCAGCTTGTCCGAGATTATCCCGGCGGCGTTTTTGCCCCCGGAAATATCCACGCCGGTTTCGTCTTTCATTATGAGAATGCCTTCGCGGCTTGCCGTGATTATTACCTCGTGCCCCGCATCCGCAAGACCCTTGATTACGGAAAGCCCGTATGCGCTCCCCGACGCGCCGCTTATGGCTACGATGTATCTACACATAAGACCTCAGGAATATTGAACCGGCGGTGAAGATGAATACCGTGACGCTGATATAGCCGTTCATGTTGAAGAATGCCGCGTCGAGTTTCTTCAAGTCTCCGCCTCGTATAAGCATGTGTTCATATATCAGCATCCCCGCCGCCGCGAGCACGCCGATTGCATAAATGTAATTAAGCCCCATCAGCCGGTATATGGCGAAAAGCCCGGCCACGGCCAGCGCGTGCAGGATGCGCGACACCCATAAAGAATTATTTATTCCGAGATAACGCGGAATGGAATGGAGCCCCTCGCTTCTGTCGAAGTCGAGGTCTTGCAGTGCATAGAGGATGTCGAATCCCGCGACCCAGAGAAGGACGGAAAGCGCAAGTATCACAGCCGGTAATTCAATCGTCCCGCGTATAGCCGCCCACGCGCCGACGGGCGCGAGACCGAGGGCTAAGCCAAGAAATAGATGCGACGCCCAGGTGAAGCGTTTCGTGAGAGAGTAAAACGTCAGGACGGCTATCACCACCGGCGAGAGTATGAAACATAAATGGTTGAGCATATATGCTGCGAGCACGAGCAAAGCATATGATGCGACGCTGAATATCCCGACCTGCGCCTTCGTGAGGAGTCCGGCGGGAATCGCGCGTGTCTTCGTCCGCGGATTACGTGCGTCGATCTCTGCATCCAGCAGTCGGTTCATACCCATCGCGCCGGAGCGCGCGCCGACCATCGCGACCAGTATCCAGAGTATCTGTCGCCACGTCGGTAGCCCGTCCGCCGCGAGCACCGCGCCGGTGAACGCAAACGGCAGCGCGAATATCGTGTGCGGAAACTTTATCATCTCAAGGATTATTTTGATGCGTTTTATCATAATCCCAACTGCTTCCACTTCTCATCCACCCGCTTTATCACTTCCGGGTCCATCTTTATCTCGTCGGGCCAGTCGCGGGTGAAGCCCTCGCCGGGCCATTTCTTCGTGGCGTCGATGCCCATTTTTGAGCCGTAGCCGGGAATTGGGCAGGCGTGGTCGAGCATGTCCATCGGGCCGTCCACGAATACCGTGTCGCGCCTGGGGTCTACGTGGTTCATCACCTTCCACGCGACCTCGGAGTAGTCGTGCACGTCCACGTCCTCGTCCACCACGATTATGAACTTGCTGAGCATCATCATCCCCGCGCCCCAGATGTTGTGCATGACCTTGCGCGCGTGGCCTGGGAAGGATTTCTTTATCTTCACGATGACGTTATTGTGAAATACACCCTCGACGGGCAGGTCGATGTCGAGTATGTCCGGGGCGATCATCTGGAGAAGTGGGAGAAATATCCGCTCCGTCGCCTTGCCGATGTACGCGTCCTCCTGCGGCGGACGTCCGACAACCGTCGCGGGGTAGATGCAATCTTTCCTGTGCGTTATGCACGTGACGTGAAAAACCGGATATTCGTCCGCCAGGGAATAGTAGCCGGTGTGGTCTCCGAACGGGCCTTCTATGCGCCGCTCGCCGGGGTCAACGTAGCCTTCCAGAACAATCTCCGCATGTGCCGGGACGCGGACGTTCACGGTTTTGCACTGCACGACCTCAAGCGCCTCCTGCCGTAAGAAACCCGAAAACAGATATTCTCCCGCAGCAGGAGGAAGCGGGGCGGTGGAGGCGTAGATTGTCGCAGGGTCGGCGCCGATGGCGACGGCGACTTCCATCCTTTTCCCAGCGCCTTCGTAATGCGCGTAATGCCGCGCGCCGTCCTTGTGCTTGTGCCAGTGCATTCCCGTGGTGTTTTTATCGAAGACCTGCAAGCGATACATGCCGAGGTTAGTGATACCGGAAACAGGGTCAACCGTCGCAACCATCGGGAGCGTGACGAACGGGCCGCCGTCGCCGGGCCAGCAGGTGAGCGCCGGGAACTTCGTCAAGTCTACCTGCTCGCCAGTTATGATTACTTCCTGGCACGGGGCCTTCTTTACGGTCTTTGGGAAATACGTGGCAATCTCGTTTGATTTCGGGAGGACGGAAAGCTTCTCCATAAACCCCGCCCCGGGGCCGGGAAACAGCTGTGTAGGGTCGAGCAGGGAACGCATTTTTGAGCCTATTTCGTCGAGGTTATTCACCCCCAGCGCAAGGGACATGCGCTCCATGGAGCCAAGCGCGTTGGTAAGGACAGGGATGCTTGTTCCCTTCACGTTCTCGAAGAAAAGCGCGGTGTTCTTTGCGCCTTTTTCCTTGGAAACACGGTCGGTTATCTCGGTAATCTCAAGGTACGGGTCTACCTCCGCCTTAATCCGCCGAAGCAGTCCGCGGGATTCGAGCGCTTTTATAAATTCACGCAGGTCTTTATATGCCAAAGGAAACCTCCTTTAATTTCATTTACCCGGAACTTAATATAATACGTTATTGAATATATATATCAACATTTTTTTCACCCGCCGGGCATATCAGGACGGTTTCAGACTGTTGACAAACTCCTTGATTGTCATTGCGAGCGAAGCGAAGCAACCTCCGGTTTTAAATAAATCAATAAGATCGGAGATTGCCGCGTCGCCTTCGGCTCCTCGCAATGACACAACTGGCACTTTGTCAGCAGCCTGATGGTTTAAATTATTATTTGTTGAAAATTTTTGCGCCTGACGGTAGGATAAGCCTATGCAGCCGAAAATTGCATTATACCGGGACGAATCATACCTCTGGGGTCTGATTATCCTGAGAACTCTCCGGAAACTTGGCGTGAAAGTCCATACCCTGACTTCCGGGCAGGTGCGTGAAGGCGCGCTCGAATATTTCGACTTGCTGGTGGTTCCGGGCGGCTGGGCATCGGACAAGTCAGCCGCGCTCGGGCCTGATGGGAAAAAGGCAATCAGGGATTTTGTGCATGCTGGAGGGAGTTACCTTGGCATTTGCGGAGGGGCCGGGTTTGCCCTCAATACGCATGAAGGGATTGGGCTTATCGACATAAAGCGCGTCCCTACGAAGCAGCGCATACCATCCTTCAGCGGGGAAATAAATCTTGTTCCGGATAAGCCTGCGCATCCGTTCTGGCGGGGGATAAGGTCTCCGCGCATGTTTTATGTGTGGTGGCCGGGGCAGTTCGATATGGACGGCAGCGACATAAGGATAATAGCGCGATATGGTCGTCCGGGGCGGGATTTCGCGCTTGCCGACCTGCCTGCATCGGACGTGCAGGATTGGAAAAAGTGGGAGAAAAAATACGGAATTAATCTGAATCCTGCTATTCTTGAAGGGGAACCTGCTATAATTGAAGGACATAGTGGGGAGGGAATGTTTTTTTTAAGCTACCCGCACCTTGAGACGCCAGGGAGCCGGAAGGGCAATCTTGCGCTATTTAATGTCCTCGAACATCTCAGGCCGGCCAGGCGGAAGTCGAGAAACGGGCTGCCAAAACCGGGGGATAGAAAACGCTATAAAATATCAGCCGAGGGAGTGAATGCGGCCCGCGAGATGATGGCGGCGGCAAGCGATGTTATAGCATTCGGCGAAAGAAATTTCCTGTGGTACTGGCGGAATAAATGGGTGCTCCAGTGGCGGCGCGGAGTCCGGGGCGTCGAATATTCTGCGCTTTATGAAATGGTTAGCGAGATATGGAGTCTTGTAAAAGCGGGCCATACGGCGCGGGATGCGGAAATCAACCGGAAGATAATGGATACGCATGAAGCCGCGCTTGGATTTTTTGCCGAGGCCAGGATACTGCTTATGCTTGAGAGGTGCGCCTTAACCGACGGCGCCATGAGCGCAATAAAGTCTGATGACCCGGAGGTGAATATTATGAGGGAGAGGCTTTTCTCTTCGTCCATGAGGTGGGGCGGAGAATTTAAAAAGCTTCTGCAATCCCTCGACGGAGTATTATGCGGAATGACAGATGCCCCGCCAAAATTTTGACTATCGCTAAACTCATTAGAATCAAACGAAATTAAGAAAAAAAGTTAATATCAGGTATGATTTCGATGTCAAAATAATGACGTTTTATGGGCTCATCCATTGCCATGCCGCCTTGTTTTCCCTGTGTAACCTATTGATTTGATTTATGTAATTTTATTTGGCGCCAATCTGGCACGGCGCTTGCTATTAAATAATGACGAGTGCCGGTGATTACTATAATTGATTTGGATGGGGCGGAATTTACCGCAATAAGCAATAAATGATAGAAAGGGAGGGTCTATTATGAAATGTCCAAAATGTGGCGGATTGATGGTTTCGCAGAGGTTTGCCGATTATTTTATCACCTTCTACGGCTGGAAATGTCTTAACTGCGGAAGTATAGTGGACAAGACTATAGTCCAGAACAGGCAGAAAGCAGGTTCGTTCTGAATTTACCGGTTACGCTAAAATATCGAAAGGGTCGGCTCGAGGCCGGCCCTTTTTTATTCAAAGCGGTTGCTTACGCCGCTTTATCTTTTGCCGTGTTCGTTTTTACATTGACAATTACTTCAAACCCTGATTAATTTTATATATCATGCTCTCGGCAGTATTTTGCCGTATTGAAGAGTGAGGCGCTTATTTGCTCTGCCCGATCTGCAAGAAACCCGTGGAATGGGAAGGAAATCCCTATCGCCCCTTCTGCAGCGAGCGTTGCAATCTGATAGATTTGGGTACCTGGGCTGAGGAAGGTTACAGGATAGAAGGAGACGACAACGATGATGACATCGCCCCGGGAAAAAACGGCGCCGAGGAAGAAGGAGGATACTGAGCTAAGACGCGGTTTTACAACCGGTTCATGCGCAGCAGCGGCGGCCAAGGCCGCCGCATATGTGTTGATAAACGAGCAGGGCCTGGAGACGGTGGATATAACTCTGCCTGGCGGCCAGATGGCCGATTTCAGGGTCCATCGCTTCAAATACGAAAACGATACCGCCATTGCCTGCGTCATTAAAGACGCCGGAGACGATCCGGACATCACCGGCGGCGCGGAAGTTTGCTGCGAGGTCAGGTTTTATACCAAGGGATTTGGTGTAATCGTAAAAGGGGGGCAGGGCATAGGAACGGTTACAAAACCCGGTCTTGCAGTGCCCGTAGGCCAGCCTGCAATAAACCCGATTCCAATGAAGATGATAAAGGACGAGCTTGCAAAGGCGCTCCGGGATACCGATTGCCCTCTTGGCCTTGAGGCGACGATTTTCGTCCCGCGCGGGGAAGAGCTTGCCAAAAAGACCCTGAACCAGAGGCTTGGAGTAATCGGCGGCATTTCCATACTCGGAACGACCGGCATTGTTGAGCCGATTTCGACAAGGGCGTGGACGGACACCGTAATCGCTTCGATGAGCGTGGCGAGGGCCTGCGGCGTAAGCCACGTCGTGCTCACTCCCGGCAGGACGAGCGAGGCCGCCGCAATGAACCTCCTGAAACTTCCGGAAGAGGCCTTTGTGCAGATGGGAGATCACGTAGGTTTTTCGCTTGCGGAAGCAAAGAAGCGCGGCTTCACGAAAGTCACCATAGCCGGCCAGTTCGGCAAGCTTGTGAAGATCGCCATGGGCGCGACAAGGACGCATGTCAAGGATTCATCGCTTGAACTCGGTTTCCTGGCCGATATGGCCTCGGAACTCGGTTTTCAGAAAAAGAAGGTCGAACAGATACTGACTGCGAATACCGCAAGAGAGGTTTTTCTCGGCCTGCACAAGACTGGCGGCGGCAAGGAACTTTTTGAGCGCATAAGGGAGATGGTAGGAAATACCGCAAGGGAAATACTCGGCGGCAAGATAGATTTTGAGTGTCTGATGGTAGACTACGAGGGGAAGCCCGTATGATAAATGTCATAGGCGTAGGGATCGATGGCGTAAGGGGACTGTCGGAAAATTCACTCAGGAAAATCGATGACGCCAAACTTGTAATAGGGAGCGAGCGGCACTTGAAACAGCTGCCGGATATTCCTGATTCCAGGAAATTTTCCCTGAAGGCGGACCTCTTCAAGGTAGTTGACGTAATAAAGAAGAGGAAGAAGCAGGACGTAGTCGTCCTTGCCTCCGGAGACCCGAATCTTTACGGAATCACAGGCTACCTCCTTAAAAACTTTTCAAGGGAAGACCTCGTCATAACGCCAGCCGTGAGTTCCATGCAGTGGGCTTTCGCGCTCGCCAGGGAGACCTGGGAGAACGCTGAAATAATAAGCGTGCATGGCGGCAGGAATCTGGACGATGTTGTAAAGGCCGCCTTCATGCGCGACAAGGTCGGCGTCTTCACTGACGACAAAAACAGCCCGGACAGGGTTGCGGCCCATCTCATAAAAAACGGCATCCAGGAGAGAAAGGTATACGTTTGCGAAAACCTGGGGCTTGAGAACGCGAGCCTTTTCGAGGGCAGCCTCCCGGATACGGCACAGAAGAGGTTCTCCCCGATGAATGTGATGATAATAAAGAAAGAGCGCACCGAGGAGAACGGCGAGAGGCTTTATTCGAAGACGCTCGGCATACCGGATTTTCAATTCGCGCACCGCGAGGGCATGATAACCAAGGCGGAGGTTCGGGCAATAGCGCTGTCAAAGCTCAGGCCGGACAGGGGCAACATCATGTGGGACATCGGCGCCGGAAGCGGCTCTGTATCCATCGAGGCGGAACCGTTCGTCCTTCCCGGGAAGGTGTTCGCCGTGGAGAAAGACCCGAAACAGCTTGTATACCTGAAGAAGAATATTGCGCGCTTCCAGGCGTCCGGCGTAGAGCCGGTATCCGGGGACGCGCCGGAGGCTCTTGTAAACCTGCCGGATCCGGACGTCGTATTCATCGGAGGGAGCAGCGGCCAGCTTACCGAGATACTCCACTATGTGGATGAGAGGCTGAAGGCCGGGAAAAGACTTGTGGCGAACGTCGTAACCCTGGAAAATTTTGCCGAAGTGCTCCAGTTCATGAAGGATTACGATTATGCCTTCGATATAACCACCGCATCGGTATCGCGCTCGAAAGAACTCTCCGAAAAACATTTTATGGTCGGCGGCAACCCTATAAATATAATTTTCGGAATAAAGACATAATCCGAGTCTGAATCCGGCTCGTCCGCCGCCGAATAAAAAAATAACCTGCCTTTCAAGTGAGCCGGCCCCATTCCTTTGCCCTTGCAATCTCTCTTTTTTTGTTTTATTATAAACCTTTCGGGCCATAATCTTAAAAACCGGAGGTGTTTCCCTTTATGAACAAAAGCCTTATGTGGAGGATGATACTGGTCGCGGCGGTAGTTGTCACCGCGCTTATTATATTCCTGCCCAGCCTGCCCGATGTGCGTGGAAGCCTTCCAACGTGGTGGCCGGGCAACAAGATTAACCTGGGGCTCGACCTTCAGGGCGGCATGCACCTCATATACCAGGTAGAGTCGGACAAGGCCGTCGAGTCCTTCACCGGGCGCCTGGCGGGCAGCATAAGCAACGAGGCGGCGGACAAGAAAATCGCGCTTGCGGGCGTGAAACAGACATCTCCCACTACCATCGAGGCGGACATTCAGAACCCGGCAGACATGGATAAATTACTCTCCATTGCAAGCGATCTTGGGGTATTGGATAAGATTTCCCAGGAGGGGAACAAAGTCGTTTTCGCCCTGAAGAATGCCGAGGTCGAGAGGATAAAGAAAAACGCCGTCACACAGGCTGTCGAGACGATAAGGAACAGGATCGACCAGTTCGGCGTGGCGGAGCCGGTTATAGTTCAGCAGGGCACGGACCAGATACTCATCCAGCTTCCCGGCGTGAAGGACACGCAGAGGGCGCTCGACCTCATCGGCAAGACCGCCCAGCTCGAGTTCAAGATGCTCGATGAAACGACGCAGCTCACGCCGCCGCTCCCGGACAGCATCCCGGCATCCGATGCGGATTCTGTCCTGGCGCAGTACAAGGATAAAATTCCAGCAGGCGACGAGATACTCTTCCAGCGCATAGTTGACCACTCCACCGGCGCAATATCCAAAAGGCCGTATCTCGTGAAGAAGGACGCCATAATGACGGGCGATGTCCTCCAGGAGGCGCGGATGGGCATCAGTCCCCGCACAAAAGAGGCGGAGGTTGATTTCAAGCTTGATCCTACCGGCGCAAGAATATTCGACCAGGCCACGGCGGCCAATGTCGGGAAGAGGATGGCCATAATACTCGATAACAACGTCTATTCCGCTCCTGTAATACGGGAGAGGATAAGCGGAGGAAGCGGGTCTATAAGCGGCAACTTTACCGAGGCCGAGGCCAAGGACCTGGCCATCGTGCTCCGCGCCGGCGCGCTCCCCGCGCCCCTGAAGCCGCTACAGAACCTTACCGTAGGCCCGACTCTTGGCAGCGACTCCATACAGGCCGGGAAAAAGGCGATAATACTCGGGACGCTCCTGGTGGTAATATTCATGGCGGTATATTACGGGCTCTCCGGCGTGATAGCGGACTTCGCAGTGATACTTAACGTCATCGTCCTGATAGGCGCACTGGCGCTCCTGAACGCTACCCTGACCCTGCCCGGCCTTGCGGGAATCCTGCTTACCATCGGCATGGGTGTTGACTCAAACGTCCTGATATTCGAGAGGATACGCGAGGAACTGCGCACTGGCAAGACCGTCCGCGCGGCGATAGACGGCGGCTACAACAAGGCATTCACAACGGTTCTCGACTCTCACGTGACAACGCTTATTACGGCGGCGGTGCTCTTCCAGTTCGGCACGGGGCCGATAAAGGGTTTTGCGGTGTCTCTGTCCCTGGGTATAATGATTAATCTCTTCACCGCGCTTGTCGGGACCAAGGTCGTGTTCGACCTTTGGACATCCAGGAAAAAACTCGAAAAGTTAAGCATATAAATCCGGAGGCTTTTTTAAATGGAACTTATCAAAAAAACCAACATCGACTTCCTTGGCTTAAGGAAGATAGCGTTCGGCATATCCCTTGTCCTGTCGTCGCTCGGCATTATCTGTCTTGTGATGATAGCATTGGGCAGGGCGAACATGGGAATCGATTTTGTGGGCGGGGCGTCCGCAAACCTTGTTTTTGCCAAGCCTGTGCAGCTTGAAAAGGCGAGAGCGGCGCTGGACGCCGCCGGTTTCAGGGACGCGGAGATTCAATCTTTTACGGACAAGACCAAGCTCTTTGTCCGCGTTAAAAAACTGAATGTTCCGGTGGAGCAGGTGATAGGCCGCATACAGGCAGCGTTTACAAATGCCTTTCCGGGCAACCCGAGCCGCGTGGATTCGAGCTCCGCGATAGGGCCTACAATCGGCAAATCGCTCCAGACCACGGCTCTCTGGGCCATAATACTGTCCTTTGCCGGCATCATAATCTATATCTGGTTTCGGTTTGAATGGAAATTCGGCATAGCCGCAACCGTCGCCACTCTGCACGACGTGCTTGCGGTGCTCGGCGTGTTCTTCATCCTGCACAAGGAAATAACACTACTTGTCGTAACAGCGCTTCTGACGCTCGCCGGCTATTCTCTCACGGATACCGTAGTCGTGTTCGACAGGATAAGGGAGAACCTCAAGATGCGGCAGAAGGAGGGGCTGATGGATATAATAAACCTTTCCATCAATGAAGTCCTTTCCAGGACAGTTGTCACGTCGCTCACAGTTTTCCTGGCTGTGCTCTCGCTTTTTATATTTGGCGGACAGGTCCTGCACGACTTCGCTTTCGCCATGCTCTGCGGCGTCGTCGTAGGCACATACTCCTCGGTATTCGTGGCAAGCCCCATACTCTACGTCTGGAGAGGCAAGAAGGGGAGCCGCCTCATAAAGGTGTCCATGCTCACCAAACAGCCGGCCAGAGAAGGCGCGAAAAGCCTTGCAGCCGCTCCAGCAGGCCTGACGGCATCCCAATCCACCGTTAAAAAAACCGCGATGTCCGAAGCCGGCCAGCCGGTTGCCGAGCTGAATACCTCCGCTTCGGACCAGTCTGCATCCGCCCAGCCCAGTCGCAAGGGCAAATCAGCAAAAGGCAAAAAAGGCAAAAAAGCGAGGGCCAAGGCATAAGCCGATACCGGGAGACAAGAGTTGCTGGAAAAGCGGTGGATAAGGCAGGAGGCGCCTCATTCGGTTACGGAGGCCCTTTGCTCCGGGATGGGTATATCTCACACCGTTGCAAAAATTCTTGTCAATAGGGGTATAACCGGTATCGAACATGCCGAAAGGTTCCTGCGTTCATCGTTTGAGGACCTGCACGAACCATTCCTTCTTCCGGACATGGAAAAGGCCGTCCGGAGAATAATCCATGCCATCAGAAGCGACGAGACGATATTCGTTTACGGAGACTACGACGCCGACGGAATTACCGCAACATCCCTCCTCGTAAGGTTTTTCCAGGACATAGGCAAAAAGGCAGAATATCATATCCCCAGGAGGCTCGAAGAGGGCTACGGGATAACCATCGGCGCCCTTGAAAAAATTAAGGCCGCGGGGGCTTCGCTTGTCGTAACCGTAGACTGCGGAATCTCTTCGGTGACTGAGTTGAGGGTGGCGAGGGCGATGGGGCTTGATGTAATCATAACCGACCACCACGAACCGCCGGAAACTATTCCTGAAGCCCTGGCTGTGGTCAATCCTCGCCTGCCGGGCTGTGAATACCCGTTCAAGGGGCTTGCCGGGGTTGGGATTGCCTTGAAGCTCGTCCAGGCGATAAATGCCGGGTTGGCCGGCAAGGACAAGGCAGGGCCGGGCCTGGATGTATCGCTTCTGAAATATCTTGACATTGTGGCCCTGGGAACGGTTGCGGACGTGGTGCCGCTCAGGGGCGAGAACAGGATACTTGTGAAGCACGGGCTGAAAGTCCTGAAGGAATCAGGCAGGGCAGGTATTCAGAAGCTTAAAGAGGTGGCCCTGGTAAGAGAAGATAATTTAAGCGTGGGCACGATTGGCTATCAGATGGCTCCCAGGCTTAACGCCTCAGGAAGGCTTGGGGAGGCAGGGGCCGGCGTCAGGCTTCTCCTGACAGACGACCCGGAAGAGGCGACAGAAATTGCGCATGACCTCGAGGCGATGAACCGCGAACGCCAGGAGATTGAGGAAAAAATACTGGATGACGCCAGGTCTATGATAGTGTGCGCCCCGGATTATAATTATTGCTCAATAGTCCTTCATTCAAGCGAATGGCACCAGGGTGTGATAGGCATTGTAGCTTCAAGGCTTGTAGAGGAGTTCTATCGCCCAACGATATTGGTTTCAATGGCGGGCGAGACCGGGAAAGGTTCTGCGAGGGGTATTCCGGGTTACAATCTCTATCAGGGTCTGGAACGGTGCAGAGACCTCCTCGAAGCGTTCGGCGGACATAAATTTGCCGCCGGTCTTTCCTTGAAAAAGGAAAATTTCGGGCGTTTCAAGGAGAAATTCGAGGAGGCGGTAAAGAACACATTGACACCGGAGGATTTTGTGCCGTGGCTCAGGATAGACAGCGAGGTGAGGCTTAAGGACCTGGACTGGAAGGTTTATTCCGAGATAAAGTCCGTCTCGCCTTTCGGACCTGCCAACCCTGAGCCGGTATTCGAGAGCGGCCCGTTGCAGGTAATGTATCCGAAGATAGTCGGGAAAAACCACGTCCGTATGAAGCTTTCCCAGGACGGATTTGCCATGAACTCCATCGCCTTCAACATGGGCGAGCGCTACCAGGGCCTTGCCATGAAGAAGGTCTTCATAAATGCCGCATTTGCCCTGTCCGCTTCCGAGTGGCAGGGAGAAAGCACGCTCCAGCTTAACGTCAGGGACATTCATTTCAGGCAATGCTGAGGTTCGAGGACATACTGGAGAAGATCCAGGGCTATCAGCCGGAGGCGGACCTTGACTTCCTGCGGATGGCGTATGTCTTTTCCGCCAAGGTGCACCAGGGCGCAAGCCGGCTCTCAGGGGAGCCGTATCTTGTTCATCCGATAGAAGTCGCCGGGATTCTTGCCGAGCTGAAGCTCGACTACATAACCGTCGCATGCGGGCTCCTGCACGATACGGTCGAGGATACGGATACGACCGTAGAAGAGATTGCCGAATATTTCGGAGACGAGGTCGCATCGATAGTTGACGGCCTGACAAAAATGGCCCGGATAGAGTTCAGAACGCGTGAGGAGGCCCAGGCCGAGAACTTCCGCAAGATGATACTTGCGATGTCCAGGGACATCCGTGTCATACTGATAAAGCTTGCCGACCGCCTCCATAACATGAGGACGCTTGAGCATTTGAAACCCGAGCGCAAAAAGGCAATCGCCCAGGAGACGCTGGACATTTATGCGCCGCTTGCCAACCGCCTGGGGCTTGGCCGGATAAAATGGGAGCTTGAGGACCTGTGCCTGAAATACCTTGAGCCTGAGGTTTACGACGAGCTGGTTCACCGGATAAATTTAAGGCGCGAGGAACGCGAAGCCTACATAAACGAACTTATAGCAATTGTCAGGGCGCATATGGAAAAGGCCGGCTTGCCAGGCCGCGTCCTCGGCAGGCCGAAGCACTACTATAGCATTTACCAGAAAATGCTGAAACAGGGCATCACCGTGGACGAGATGTACGACATCAGCGCGCTCCGCATCATAACGGATACAAAGGCGGACTGCTATGCCATACTCGGCATGATACATTCGCTGTGGCTGCCTGTGCCGGGGCGGTTCAAGGACTTTATAGGCGTGCCGAAATCCAACCTATACCAGTCGCTTCACACCACTGTCATCGGCCCCAAGGGCGAGCGGGTGGAGTTCCAGATACGCACGGAAGAGATGCACAGGGTGGCCGAGGAAGGTATCGCGGCGCACTGGCAGTACAAGGAAAAAGGGCGCATTGCCGAGGTGGATGAGAAGAGATTTTCCTGGCTGCGTCAACTTGTGGAATATCAGAAGGAGTTGACGGACTCGAAGGAGTTCCTCGATACCGTGAAGGTAGACCTCTTCCCGGAGGTGGTATACGTATTTACTCCAAGGGGCGATGTGAAGGAGCTTGCCAAGGGATCAACGCCTGTAGACCTCGCCTACAGCATCCATACGGACGTCGGTAACCAGTGCGTGGGCGCGCGCGTAAACGGGAAGATGGTGCCTATCCGGCACGAGTTGCAGACGGGCGATACCGTTGAGATTGTCACTCAACCCGGGCACTTCCCGTCGCGGGACTGGCTGAAGTTCGTAAAGACATCCAAGGCAAAGACGAGAATACGCCACTGGCTCAAGCAGGAAGAGGAAAAACAGAGCATAGAGCTTGGCCGGGACCTTCTTGAAAAAGAGCTTAAGAAGAGGGACATTAACCCGCAGAAGCTTTACAAATCCCCGGACATCGGCCACATAATCGAGGCGGCGAAGGTAGAGGACCTGGACGAACTATACAGCGAGATAGGATTCGGCAAAATATCCGCGCGCCAGGCGATACTTCCGATACTCCCTGAAGAAGCCGTTACCGAGGAAAAAAGAGACGAATCCATACTCCGGAAGGTCGCCAGGAAAATCGTCCCGAAGAAGGACAAGGGAGTCCGGATAAAAGGTGTCGATGACATAATGATACACTTCTCGAAGTGCTGCAATCCCGTCCCCGGCGACAAAATAGTTGGCTTCATTACACGTGGGCGGGGCGTATCAATACACTCTGCGGAATGCGCCAATGTTATAGATCTCGAATCCGAGCGGGACAGGATGATACCTGTGGAATGGGACACGGAACACCCGATAATGTATCCGGCAAAGATTTCCGTGGCGACGGTGGACAAGCCGGGGCTTCTGGCGAACGTCTCCACGGCCATAGCCGCCGCGGATTCCAATATTTCAAGCGCCGAGATTTCCACGACCGAGGACAAGCGCGCGAGCCTGAACTTTACCATCGAAATAACCGATACCGAACACCTGGGCCGAGTGATAAAGAAGATAAACCAGGTGGACGGCGTGATTAACGTGAAGCGTGTGAAGACGGGATAGGAGCCTTTATGCCACGCGAGATAATCAAGTCGCCGCGCGGACCAGCCGCGATAGGCGCATATTCCCAGGCGGTGCGAGCGGGGGATTTTATTTTTATCTCCGGCCAGATTCCCATTAACCCGGAGACGGGCGAGGTGGTCTTCGCGCATATACAGGAGCAGACGGAGCGCATCCTCGTGAACATCCGCAACATCCTCCAGGACAACGGGATGGACCTTGACGACGTGATAAAAACTACCGTCTACCTTGAGCTTATGGACGATTTAATCCGCGTGAACGAGGTATACGCGCGATTTTTCGGCGATAACCCGCCCGCCCGCGCGGCTGTCGAAGTCGGGCGCCTTCCGAAAGACGTGGCTATAGAAATAGAGGCTGTGGCGTATAAGAAGCGGGAGGGATGAATTTTTAAATAGCGGTAAAGCAATAAAAAACCCGCCCAGGATTGAGCGGGTTTTGATTTTAACGGACGCAATTAATTGCGCCCCTGCAAGTGCGAATCTATATCGCCTTCTTGACCTTTCCAGACCTGATGCAGCGGGTGCAGACCAGAGCCTTCTTTGTGGAGCCGCCGTCCATCACCTTCACGGTCTGGAGGTTCGGCTTAAATACTCTGTTCGTCTTGTTGTTAGCGTGGCTGACGTTATTGCCCGTCTGCTGAGTCTTGCCGCATATCGAACATGCCCTGGCCATTTATGCCTCCGTAAATTTAATATTGCAACGAAAGAAAACGTATGATAGCATTCAAAAATACCGTTGGCAAGCAATTTTTTGAGGGGAGGATTTAACAGGAATGGGCGCAATAACCAAAGAGATGTCGTTTTCTGAGGCGATGGCGGTAAATCCGAACGCGGGCGAGGTGTTCCACAAATACGGAATGGGATGCGTCGGCTGCATCGCGGCAGTCTTCGAGACGATAGAGCAGGGGGCGAATGCCCACGGGATAGACGTGGAGGCGCTGATGAAGGATTTAAACGCGGCCAGTTAAGCATTTAGCAATGGAACTCACGACAAAGGCGGGTTCCGTCACGCGTAGACTTCCGGCGGATGATCGTCCGGAACTGTCGCAACCCATTCAGTATTTAAAGGGCGTCGGGCCGAAGCGCGGAGAGCTTTTTGGTAAGCTCGGCGTGAAGACCGTAAAAGACGCCCTTTATTATTTCCCGTTCAGGTATGAGGACAGGGGAAACATAAAGAAAATCGCCCGGGTTTCGTTCGGCTCATATGAGACCGTTGCCGGAACGGTAATCCTCGCGGGAAATATTACAACCCCAAGGCGGCGGATGAAGCTGTTTGAACTGACCGTAAAGGATGAAACAGGGGCCGTAACCGGGGTATGGTTCAACCAGCCGTACATGTCGAGGGTGTTCCATGAAGGCGATCGGGTGATACTCTATGGGTTGGTGAGGCAGGACCAATACAAGCATTATCGCCCGGTCATGGAGAACCCGGAATATGAAATAATAGACGAATCAGGAGACGAGACAATCCATACAGGCAGGGTCGTGCCGATATACAAGGCTACTGCCGGCCTTACCTGCCGGCAGATTCGTTCCATCATAAAAGGCGTAGTTGACGAGTTTGCGCAAAAGCTTGGCGAGTTCCTTCCGGAGGAGATGCTTTGGAAAT